>NZ_KB892108.1:0-115120 GCF_000373665.1 Streptomyces sp. BoleA5 | reverse complement strand
CCCATGCGGTCGCGGCGCAGGGCGAGCAGTTCGCGTTCGGCGAGGTCGTTGAGTGTGGTGCCGTCGACGGTGACGGTGCCGGCGTCGGCGCGGTCCAGGCCGCCGATGATGTTCAGCAGGGTCGTCTTGCCCGAGCCGGAGCGGCCCTTGAGGGCGACCAGTTCCCCGCGGGCCACGGAGAAGGACACCCCGCCCAGGGCGTGCACCGCGGTGTCCCCGGTGCCGAAGGTGCGCACCAGGTCCTCGACCACGACCATCGCCTCGGAGGCGGCCCCGTCGCCCGCCGGGCCCTCACGCCGTTCCAGCAGTCCCTCGCTCATGCAGGTCAGCATAATGGGGGGTCCCGGCCTGCGAGGAAGGGCTTTCGCGTTCGCGGAGCGGGAGGCCCGGCGTGTGACACGTGTGACACCATGCCGGCGTAGGCGATATGGTCCGCAGCTCGGCGGACTACCGACCGGTCGCCTATCGCAGCCACCTGAACGCCTACAACGCGAGAGGGCCTGGCCGGTCCCGGCCGCTCTCGAACCCACTGCCTGTTCCAGCGATCCTGGTTCGCGGCGTGGGCGGGGACGGTGACGTAGGGGTCCAGCCCGCGGTGCGGTAGAGGTGTTCGGCGGCACGGGGGCGGAGTCGTCCTTCACGGCAGTACGACCACGACGGCGTAGCGGGCCGCCTCAGGGCCCGGGCAGTGGAAGCGGGAGGTGCCCCACAGCCGGTACCGCAGGCAGTCGCCGGGGGCGAGGCGGTGTGCGCGGCCCTGGACGGTGACCTCGAGCGCGCCCTCGCGCAGCCACACGTGGTGCTCGAGACCGGCGACGGGCGGTTCTTCGTACGCGATGTCCGCGCCGGGGCGCAGCACGCCCTCGACGATCTCGGCGCGCAGCCCGGGGTGCGGGGGCGAGACGGAGCGCCGTTCGAAGCCGGAGGCGGTGTCGGTCCAGACGCCCTGCTCGGCGGCGCGCACGAGCTGCGCGGGCTCGCCGCCGCTCTCGACCTCGGCCAGCAACCGGGACATGGTGCGCTCGTACGCGGTGCACAGGCGCCCGAGCAGGGCGGCGGTGGGGCTGATCTCGGCGCGTTCGAGACGGGAGAGCGTCGAGCGGCTGACGCCCGTGCGCGTGGCGAGCTCGTCGAGGGACCAGCCGCATTCGTCGCGCAGTTCGGCGAGGCGCCTCGCCAGGCGGGCGTCGATGGAAGCGAGATCGGGGTCTCTCATATCCGGGACGGCATCCCGGATTTGGGACGGCGCCAAGCGCGGGCGGCGTCCGGGCCGCCGCACCGCCCTCCCCGGGCCCGCCGTCCTGCCCGGGGCCGTCACGGGCCGTTCGCCTGCGCCGTGTACCGTCGCCGACGGGAACGAGGCCGGACGGATCGCCGAGGCCTGCACGTCGCCGGGGACCACCGACCCGTACGTATGGAAGAGGTACGCACCGCATGACCACCGAACCGTTGCGCATCGGCGTGCTCGGCGCCGCCCGCATCGCGGGGGCCGCCATCGCCGCCCCCGCCCGCACGACCGGCCACCGGCTCGTCGCCGTGGCCGCCCGCGACCGCTCCCGCGCGACGGCCTTCGCGGCCGAGCACGGCGTCGAGCGCGTGCTGGACACGTACGCCGACGTCCTCGCCGACCCCGAGGTCGAGGCCGTGTACAACCCGCTCGCCAACGGCCTGCACGGCCCCTGGAACCTGGCCGCCATCGCCGCGGGCAAGCACGTGCTCAGCGAGAAGCCCTCCGCCAGCAACCTCGAGGAGGCCGTCGAGGTCCGCGACGCGGCCGCCAAGGCGGGCGTGGTCGTCATGGAGGCCTTCCACTACCTCTACCACCCGGTGACCCGCCGCCTGCACGAGCTGCTGGAGTCCGGCGAGCTCGGCGAACTGCGGCACGTGGAGACCGTGGTCAACATCCCCGCGCCCGCGGACGAGGACCCCCGCTGGTCGCTGCCGCTGGCCGGCGGCGCCGTGATGGACCTCGGCTGCTACTCCCTCCACGCGGCGGCGTCCCTGGCCCCGTGGGCCGGCGGTGCGCCGCGCCTGGCGGCCGCGCGCGGCGGCGAGCGCGCCCAGGCGCCCGGCGTCGACGAGTGGCTGGACGCGGACCTGGAGTACCCCGGCGGCGCCACCGCCTCGGCCCGCTGCCACATGGACTCCGAGGCCCTCGAGATGAGCTGGCGCATCGTCGGCAGCCGGGGCGAGGCCACCGCGCCCTGCTTCGTGCTGCCGCACACGGACGACCGGGTCGTCGTCCGCACGCCGGGCGGCGAGCGGGTCGAGGAGCTCGGCAGGCGGACGTCGTACACCTACCAGCTGGAGGCGTTCGCGGCGGCCCTGCGCGACGGTGCCCCGCTGCCCACGGACGCCGACGACGCCGTCGAGTCGATGCGCATGATCGACGCCTGCTACCGCGCCGCGGGCTTCGAGCCGCGCCCGCGGTCCGCCGCCGTCACGCCACCAGCGGCCGGGCCGTCGGCGTGATCGGCGCCGGCAGGCACGTACTGCCGGTGAGCCACCGGTCGACCGCCGCCGCGGCCGACCGGCCCTCGGCGATCGCCCAGACGATCAGCGACTGACCGCGGCCCGCGTCGCCCGCGACGAACACCTTCTCCACCCCGGTGGCGAAGCGGGCGTCACGGACGACGTGGCCGCGCCGGTCGAGTTCCAGACCGAGCTGGGTCACCAGCCCGCAGTCGCGCTCGGCCCCCGAGAACCCCAGCGCCAGCAGCACCAGCTGGGCGGGGATGACGCGCTCGGTGCCCTGCTGCGCGCGCCGGTGCCGCGGCTCGACTCCGACCAGGTGCAGCGACCGTACGTGCCCCTCGTCGTCGCCCTCGAAGCGGAAGGTCGACGCGGAGAACACGCGGATGTCGCCCTCCGGGCCCGGCAGCGGCACGCCGCCGTGCTCCGCCGGGTCCCAGACGCCGCGCCGGGCCAGCTCGCGGGCCTCCTCGTGGGCGGGGGAGACCCGGTAGACGTGCGGGTACACCGGCCACGGCTGGTGCTCGGGGCGGCACTCGCCCGGCAGCGGGTTGATGTCGAGCTGTACGACGGAGGCCGCGTGCTGCCGCAGCACGGTGCCCAGGCAGTCGGCGCCGGTGTCGCCGCCGCCGACGATGACGACGTCCTTGCCCTCGGCGCTGACCGGGGACTCCGTCAGGTCTCCCTCCTGCACCCGGTTCGCCAGCGGCAGGTACTCCATCGCCTGGTGGATGCCCGCCAGTTCCCGTCCGGGTACCCGCAACTCGCGCCAGGCCGTGGCGCCCACCGCCAGGAGCACCGCGTCGTGCTCGGCGACGACCCGCCGCGCGTCGAGGTCCGCGCCCACCTCGACCCCGGTGCGGAAGAGCGTGCCCTCGGACCGCATCTGCCCCAGCCGCCGGTCCAGATGGTGCTTCTCCATCTTGAACTCCGGTATGCCGTAGCGCAGGAGCCCGCCGAGCCGGTCCGCCCGCTCGTAGACCGTCACCGTGTGGCCGACCCGGGTGAGCTGCTGGGCGGCGGCGAGTCCGGCGGGTCCGGAGCCGACCACGGCGATCCTGCGGCCGGAGTGCCGCTCGGGGGGGCGGGGGCGGGCGAGGCCGTCCTCCCACGCGCGGTCGGCGATGGCGACCTCGACGTTCTTGATCGTGACAGGGTCGGCGTTGATGGTCAGGACGCAGGCGCTCTCGCAGGGCGCCGGGCACAGCCGGCCGGTGAACTCGGGGAAGTTGTTGGTGGCGTGCAGCCGCTCCGCGGCCGCGGCCCAGTCCTCGCGGTACACCAGGTCGTTCCAGTCGGGGATCATGTTCCCCAGCGGGCAGGCCTCGTGGCAGAACGGTATGCCGCAGTCCATGCAGCGCCCGGCCTGCGCGGAGACGATCGGCAGCAGGCTCTGCCCGGTGTAGACCTCGTGCCAGTCCTCGACGCGCTCGCAGACGGGGCGGCGCGCGGGCGTGCGGCGAGGGGTGGTGAGAAAGCCCTTGGGATCGGCCATGGCCGCCTCCGGCGCCGCCGTCACGATCATGGGGAGTCACGGTGACCGCGTCCCCCGGCGCATGGCACCTTCAGGCCACCATACGTCGGGTTTGTCGGTATTTCGATGGCGCGGCCACCGCGATCTCCCGCAGGTCGTTCAGGCCGCCGGCTCCAGTTCCGCCGAGCGCGGGTTGATCAGTACGACGTCGCAGGTCGCGTACCGCATCAGGGACTGCCCGGCACCGGCGTCCATCAGCGCGGTCAGCCCGCCGTGGGCGGGGGCCCCGACGACGATGGCGCGGGCCCCGGTCCGCTCCGCGTGCTCGGCGACCAGGCGACCCGCCTCCCCGTGGCCGGTGACGTTGCGCAGCACGTGGCCGACGGCCGGGACGCCGAGGGCGGTGAGCCGTTCCAGGTGCTCGCGGACGGCGGCCCGGGCGGACTCCAGGTCCTCGGCGTCGGCGGCCGCGTCCCCCGCGACGGCTGACTCCTCCGCGTGGACGACGTGCACCGTACGGCCGTTGATCGCCGCGAGACGGCCGGCGGCCTCGGCGACGCGCCGCGCGTCGGGAGAACCGTCCACGGCGGCGACGATGGCACCGCGGCCCGCGTCGCCGGACACCGCGGCGACGTGCTCGACCGGCACCAGCGACACGGCGGTGCCCGTTCCGCGGGCGGCGTCGACCTGCTCGGCCTGCACCTTCTCGGCCTCCTTGAGCAGCCCGTGGGCCGTGGAGAGGATCACGATGCCCAGCACGAGCGCCCCGGCGCCGATGTAGAACGGCACATGGATCCCGAACGCCTCGACCAGCTTGCCCGCGGCGAACGGCGCCAGACCGCCGCCGATGAAGCGGACGAAGCCGTACGCGGCGGCGGCGACGGCACGGTCGACGGGCGCGACGGTCATGACCGCCTGGGTCGTGACCGTGTTGTTCACCCCGATGAAGACTCCGGCGACGATCACGCACACGATCAGCACGGTCCGGTTGTCCGTCCAGATCGCGATGGCCAGCACGGTGAGGGCGAACAGCGCGAGGTTGGCGTAGAGCGTCCGCGCGATGCCCAGCCGGGCCTGCAGCCGCGGGGCGCCGAAGACGGCGAAGACCGCGACGAGGGCGCCCCAGCCGGTGAAGACGAGGCCGAGCTGGATCGCGCCGAGGCCCATCGGGAAGGGCGCGTAGCCGAGCACGGTGAAGAACGCCCAGTTGTAGCAGAGGGCCGTCAGCGACATCGTGAGCAGGCCGCGGTGGCGTAGCGCGCGCAGCGGCTCGCCGAGTCCGGTCCTGCGGGCCGGCAGCGGGATCGGCTCCACGAGGACGACGGTGGCGACCAACGCGACGGCCATCAGGACGGCGACGCCGTAGAACGGGCCGCGCCAGCTCACGTTGCCCAGCAGGCCGCCGAGCAGCGGGCCCACGGCGATGCCGACGCCCAGCGCGGTCTCGTAGAGAATGATCGCACCCACGAAGCCGCCGCTCGCGGAGGCGACGATCACCGCCAGCGAGGTGGCGATGAACAGGGCGTTGCCGATGCCCCAGCCCGCGCGGAAGCCGACGATGCCGCCGATGCTCCCCGAGCCGCCGGCCAGGGCCGCGAACACCACGATCAGGGCGAGGCCCATGATCAGCGTCCGCTTGGCCCCGATCCGGCTGGAGACCCAGTTGGTGATGAGCATGGCGACCGCGGTCACCACCAGGTAGCTGGTGAACAGCAGCGTCACCTGACTGGGGGTGGCGTTCAGTTGATCGGATATCGCGGGCAGGATCGGGTCGACGAGCCCGATCCCCATGAACGAGACCACACAGGCGAAGGCGACCGCGAAAACGGCCTTCGGCTGTTTGAACGGATTCACGGAACGGGACGATTGCGCATGCGCGGTCATGAAGCTGCTCCGACGTAGAACCGATGCCTGATCAATTGCTCCGCTGGGCGAGGCGCGACGAGGCCGGGGGCTGCCCCAGCCGGGTCAGGGCCTCCACGGCGGGCAGTGCGGCCACCAGGGCCGACCGCTCGTCCGGGCTCAGCTGTTCCAGCAACTCCCCGAGCCGCTCGGCACGTACGGCGCGGCGCCGGGCGATGGCCTCCCGGCCCGCGTCGGTGATGTCGACGAGCACCACGCGCCCGTCCGACGGGTCCGCCGCGCGACCGGCGAGTCCCGCCTCGGCCAGCCGGGACACGACCTGGGTCATCGCCGGCTGGGTGACGCCCTCCAGGGCCGCCAGTTCCGTCAGCCGGAGCGGGCCGGACTGCTCCAGCGTGGACAGCGTCGCCACCGTGGTCAGTGACAGCTCGCTCGGCTGACTGAGCCTGCGCAGCATGCGGTACAGCCGTTCCAGGGCCCGCGCCACGTCGACGGCGTGGCTGTGGTCCGGGTCGTCACCGGGAAGATGCATAAGACATTTATATCACTGCCTTATGTATCCGGTCAGGGGTCCGCCCGGAGCGCGTGCGCGGGCGGGCACGAAGGAGGGCCGGGCACGCCTGCGACGGCGTGCCCGGCCCTCGTGTCCCCACCCGGGGCGGGGCGGGGAGGCTCAGAGCCCGTAGCGCTCCCGGGCCTCCTGTACGGTCTCCCGCTTCACCTCGCCGCGTCCGGCGAGCGAGGCCAGTGCGGCGACGACCACCGACCGCGGGTCCACGCCGAAGTGGCGACGCGCCGCCTCACGCGTGTCCGACAGGCCGAAGCCGTCGGTGCCGATCGAGTGCCAGTCCTGAGGCACCCACTGACTGATCTGGTCCGGCACCGCGCGCATCCAGTCGCTCACCGCCAGCACCGGTCCCGGCGCGCCCTCCAGCACGCGCGTGACGTGGGGGAGCGGCGCGTCCTCGCCGCGCAGCCGGGCCGCGTCGTACGCCAGGCCGCCGCGGCGCAGCTCGCTCCACGAGGTCGCCGACCACACGTCCGCCGCCACACCCCACTCCGAGGCCAGCAGTTGCTGCGCCTCCAGGGCCCAGTGGATCGCCGTGCCGGACGCCATCAGCTGCAGTCGCGGCGCGTCGGCGGGCAGCCCGGCCGTGTCGGCGGTCCGGAAGCGGTACAGGCCCTTGACGATGCCTTCCTCGATGCCCGGTTCGGCCGGCATGACCGGCTGGATCTTGGGCTCGTTGTAGACCGTCAGGTAGTAGAAGACGTCCTCCGCGTCCGGGCCGTACATACGGCGCAGGCCCTCGCGGACGATCACGCCGATCTCGTAGGCGAACGCCGGGTCGTACGAGAGCGCCGCCGGGTTGGTCGACGCGATCAGGTGGGAGTGGCCGTCGGCGTGCTGCAGGCCCTCGCCCGTCATCGTCGTGCGGCCCGCGGTCGCCCCGACCAGGAAGCCGCGGCCGAGCTGGTCGGCGAGGGCCCACATCTGGTCGGCGGTCCGCTGCCAGCCGAACATCGAGTAGAAGATGTAGAACGGGATCATCGGCTCGCCGTGCGTGGCGTACGAGGTCGCCGCGGCGGTGAAGGAGGCCATCGAACCGGCCTCGGTGATGCCCTCGTTGAGGATCTGCCCGTTCTCCGCCTCCTTGTAGTACAGGAGCATGTCGCGGTCGACCGGGTCGTAGGTCTGGCCGAGCGGCGAGTAGATGCCGGCGCTCGGGAAGAGCGACTCCATGCCGAAGGTGCGCGCCTCGTCGGGGACGATCGGTACCCAGCGGCGACCGCTCTCCTTCTCCCGCATCAGGTCCTTGAGCAGCCGGACCAGGGCCATCGTGGTCGCGATCTCCTGGCCGCCGGAGCCCTTGGCCAGCGCCTCGAAGGGCTTGCCGGACGGCTCGGGCAGCGTCACGGCGTGCACCCGCCGGGCCGGCGCGGGGCCGCCGAGCTCGGCGCGGCGCTCCTGCAGGTAGCGGACCTCGGGGGAGTCGGCGCCCGGGTGCGCGTACGGCACCAGGTCGCCGGAGAGCGCGCTGTCCGGGATGGGCAGCTCGAGCAGGTCGCGCATGGTGCGGAACTCGGGGACCGTGAGCTTCTTCATCTGGTGGTTGGCGTTGCGCGACTCGAAGCCGCGGCCCAGCGTCCAGCCCTTGACCGTCTGCGCGAGGACCACGGTCGGCGCGCCCTTGTGCGTGATGGCCGCGCGGTAGGCGGCGTACACCTTGCGCGGCTCGTGGCCTCCGCGGGAGGTGTGGAAGCACTCGGTGATCTTGACGTCGGTCAGCAGCTTCGCCATCTCGGCCAGCGCCGGGTCGGCGCCGAAGAAGTGCTCCCGGATGTAGGCGGCGTCCCGGGTGGCGTACGTCTGGAACTGGCCGTCGGGCACCTCGCGCAGGCGCCGGACGAGCGCGCCGGTGGTGTCGAGGGCGAACAGCTCGTCCCAGGCGGAGCCCCACAGCGACTTGACGACGTTCCAGCCCGCGGCGCGGAACTTCGCCTCCAGCTCCTGGACGATCTTGAAGTTGGCGCGCACCGGTCCGTCGAGACGCTGCAGGTTGCAGTTGATCACGAAGGTCAGGTTGTCCAGCCCCTCGCGGCCGGCGAGGCCGAGGGCGGCGGTCGACTCCGGCTCGTCCATCTCGCCGTCGCCGAGGAAGGCCCACACGTGCGAGCCGGAGACGTCCTTGATGCCGCGGTGCGTCAGGTAGCGGTTGAAGCGGGCCTGCTGGATCGCCGCGAGCGGGCCGAGGCCCATCGACACCGTGGGGAACTCCCACAGCCAGGGCAGCCGGCGCGGGTGCGGGTAGGACGGCAGGCCGTCGCCGCCGGCCTCCTGGCGGAAGTTGTCCAGCTGCCGCTCGGTCAGCCGGCCGTCGAGGAAGGCGCGGGCGTAGATGCCGGGGGAGGCGTGGCCCTGGATGTACAGCTGGTCGCCGGAGCCGTCCCCCTCCTTGCCGCGGAAGAAGTGGTTGAAGCCGGTCTCGTACAGCCAGGCCGCGGAGGCGAAGGTGGCGATGTGGCCGCCGAGGCCCAGGCGGCTGCCGCGGGTCACCATGGCGGCGGCGTTCCAGCGGTTCCATCCGGCGATGCGCCGCTCCATGTCCGCGTCACCGGGAAGCTCGGGCTCCGCGGCGGCCGGGATGGTGTTGATGTGCTCGGTCTCCAGCAGCGAGGGCACCGAGAGGCCGGACGCCTGCGCGTGGTCGAAGGTGCGGCGCATCAGGTAGGCCGCTCGCTCCGGGCCGGCGGCACGGGCGACCGCGTCGAGGGAGGCGGCCCATTCGCCGGTCTCCTCGGGGTCGGGGTCCGGCAGGTGATCGAGCGCGCTCAGCGTGGCGTCGGTCATGGTGAACGCCTTCCAGATGGTTCCGTGCGGGCAGGGTGTCCCCGTCTCTCACAGAATAAATCTGATCGATGATCGATCAAATACCCTGTGACGAGGGTCACAGAAAGGGGGTTCCGGCCCTCGGACCGGGTCAGCCGCCCTGCGGGGCGCAGCCCAGCACATGCTCCTTGACCAGCTCGCCGACCCGCGGATCGTCCCTGCGGAAGGCCTCCACCACCGCCTGGTGCTCCTCGGCGTACAGCCGCTGCCGGGTGCCCAGCCAGCGGATCGACAGCGCCGTCCAGACCTCGATCCCCAGCGACTCCCAGGTGTGCAGCAGCACGCTGTTGCCCGAGGCCCGCACCAGCTCGCGGTGGAACGCCACGGTGTGCCGCACCTGTGCCCCGGCGTCGCCCACCGCGTCCGCCTCGTGCAGCAGGGCGACCTCGGCCTCCAGCGCGGACAGGTCCTGCCGCAGGCGTGGCGCGGCCAGCTCCGCGGCGATCTGCTCCAGGCCGGCCCGCACCGGGTAGATCTCCTCCAGGTCCGCGGCGGTCAGCCGGCGCACCCGCACGCCCTTGTTCGGAGCGGACTCGATCAGCCGCATGACCTCCAGCTCCCGCAGCGCCTCCCGCACGGGCGTCTGGCTGACCTCCAGCTCGGTGGCGATACCCCGCTCGACGATCCGCTCCCCGGGCTTCCACCGCCCGCTGACGATGCCGTCCACGATGAACTCGCGGATCTGCTCGCGCAGAGAGCGGACGACGGGCGGCGCCATGGGGACTCCTCCGGAAAAGGGCAGCTGACTAGACGATACGGCGACGGCGCCCTCCGGCGTTCCGGGACGGCGGCACCGGCTGCCGCCACGCCCTCAGGCGGGGACGACCTCCACGCCGTCCTCGGCCGGCACCTCCAGGACCAGGCCGAAGCGGCTGTCCGGCTCCCCGCGGGAGTTCGGCGTGACGCCCAGCGCCCCCGGGCGACGGCGGGGTCCCGCCACACCAGGGTGCACGGGGGTGGTGACCCCCGAGCACCGACTGCCTGCTCCCGGCTACCCGAGATCGTAGGTGACCGTCACCGGCGCGTGGTCGGACCAGCGCTCGGGGTGCGTGTCCGCGCGCTCGACCCGGGTCTGCGCGGCCCGGGCCGCCAGGCCGCGGGTGGCGACGTGGAGGTCGATGCGCCAGCCGCTGTCGTTGTCGAAGGCGCGGCCCCGGTAGGACCACCACGTGTACGGGCCCTCGCCCTCCGGGTTCAGGTGGCGCACGACGTCGGTGTACCCGGCCTCGTCGTAGACGCGGGACAGCCAGGCCCGCTCCTCGGGGAGGAAACCGGCGTTCTTCTGGTTGGCCCGCCAGTTGCGCAGGTCGCGCTCGGTGTGCGCGATGTTCCAGTCGCCGCAGATCAGCACCTCGCGGCCCTCGGCGGCGGCCTTCCCCCGAAGCTTCACCATGTGATCGAGGAACGCCTCCATGAAGCGCTCCTTCTCCTCCTGCCGCTCCGTGCCGACCTCGCCCGAGGGGAGGTAGAGGCTGGCGACCGTGACGCCCGGCAGCTCGATCTCGGCGTAGCGGCCGGAGCCGTCGAACTCCTCCGAGCCGAAGCCGATCCGGCTCGCGGACGGTTCCCGCCGCGAGTAGAGGGACACCCCGGCCCGGCCCTTGGCGGCCGCCGGCGCGTGGAGCACGTGCCAGCCCTCCGGCGCGCGGACCTCCTCGGGCAGCTGCGCGGCCTCGGCGCGGACCTCCTGCAGGCACACCACGTCGGCCGTGGTCGCCTCCAGCCAGGGGAGGAAGCCCTTCTTGGCCGCGGCGCGCAGCCCGTTCACGTTCACGGTGGTCACGGTGAGCATGACGGGGACGATACCCGGCGGCCGCAGGGTGCCCGTACCGGGGCGTAGGCCGCACACCCGTACGATGTGCGGGTGGAGATCCGGAAGACGCGCTACGACCACCCCGACGCCGTGCTGCTGACCGAGCAGGTGCAGCAGGAGTACGTGGAGCGGTACGGCGGCCCCGACGCGACCGCGATGGACGCCGACCACTTCGACGGCCCGCACGGTCAGTTCATGGTCGGCTACCTCGACGGCGCCCCCGTCGTGACCGGCGGCTGGCGCGGCCAGGACGCCTCCCCCGAGGGCTTCGAGGACGGCGACGCCGAGGTCAAGCGGATGTACGTGGTGCCGCAGGCACGGGGCCGCGGATTCGCGCGCCGGATGCTCGCCGCCCTGGAGGCCGGCGCCGCCGCGGCGGGCCGCACCCGGATGGTGCTGGAGACGGGGCAGATGCAGCCGGAGGCGATCGCCCTGTACGCCTCCTGCGGCTACACACCGGTGGCCAAGTTCGGCCACTACAAGGACAGTCCGCTCAGCGTGTGCCTGGGCAAGTCGCTCCCGGCACCGGCCGAGGCGGCCGTTCCCGCGTAGCCTGGGTCCATGATCGAGGACAGCGCGTCCGCCCGGCTCGCGGCGGGCAAGTACCTACTGGTCACCACCTACCGGCGGGACGGCCGTACCGTTCCCACCCCGGTCTGGGTGGTCCGCGACGGTGAGGCGCTCGGCGCGTGGACCGCGGCGGACTCCGGCAAGATCAAGCGGATCCGCAACCGCGCCGACGTGCTGGTCGGCCCCTGCGACGTACGCGGCAATCCCACCGGGGAGCAGGTGCCCGCCCGGGCCGAGATCCTCGGGCCGGAGGAGACCGAGCGCTACCGCTCCCTGGTCGCCCGCAAGTACGGGCTGTTCGGCCGGCTGACCCTGTTCGGCAGCCGGCTGCGCCGCGGCCGCGAGGGCACCGTGGGCGTGCGGATCACCCTCACGTGAGCGGCGGTGGGCCGCGGGCGGGCGCCTGCACGGTGAGCGTCTGCCGCGACTGCTGCTGCGGTACGGAGAAGGTCCCCGGCGTCGACCACGACGCTCAACTCGACCGGCTCCGGCGGGAACTCGCCGGGATCTGCCGGGTGCGCGCCACGCGGTGCCTCGACGTGTGCGAGCAGGCGAACGTCGTGGTCGTCCAGCCCTCGCCGCAGGCGCGCGCGGCCGGAGGGCGACCGGTCTGGCTGGGGCTGGTCAATGATCCGGGCGCCGTCGACGACATCGTCGCGTGGGTCCGCGCCGGGGGACCGGGCCTCGCCGCGCCGCCCGACGTGCTGGACCTCTACGCCATCGAGCCGCCCGGCGGCCGCGTCGTGGGCGCGGCGGACGCGGCGCCCTGAGAGGCCGGACACGGCAGGGGCCGTACGGGCTTCGTTGCCCGTACGGCCCGTGAACCGGCCGTGCCCGAGGGTCAGTCGATGCTCCGCAGGATGTGCGGCTCGTTCAGATCGTCCTCGTAGCCGGCCAGTCGGATCGGTGCCGACCTGGCCCAGACGTCCAGGTTCCGCACCTCCCGCTGTTGCGCGGGCTGATCGTCGGGCTCCTTGGGGAGCTGGTTCCGCTTGGACTTCTCGGGTGTCACCGCGCACTCCTTCGTGTCGGGTGAGCCGGACGCCGGCCCGGCCGCTGCCGGACGCCGACCGCCCGGTCGGGCTGATGGCTGAGCGGACGCGGTGGCGCCGGTCGCGGAACCGGGCGGGGACCGCGGTGGGCGGTTCCTCCCGGGGCGGAGGCAGGGGGTGTTGGTGCTCCCCCGAAGGCCTTTCCGTCGGGAGAAGCCTATGCCCGGAGGCGGGGTGCCACCATCCCAATACGGCGCGCCCCCGGCGACGACCACCCTTCCCGCGGACACCGGAGGGACGTCAGCCGGCGTTCAACCGTTGCGCCGGGCCGCCTCGGTACGGCCGCAGGACAGGATCGCCCACACCGCGCGACCGGTGCCGTGCGCCGACGGACGCACGCCCCACCCTTCGGCCAAATGGGCGACGAGGGCGAGCCCGCGGCCGTTCTCGTCGCCGTCGGCGGCCGCGCGCGGGAGGGGGCCGGCGGGCTCGCGCCCCTCGTCGACGACCTCGATGTGCAGCTTGCCGGCCGCCGTCCAGAGCAGGCACGCGACGTGGTCGCTGCCGCTGTGCACCACGGCGTTGGTGAAGAGCTCGCTCACCACGAGGCCGGCGTCGTCGCCCAGCCCCACCAGGCCCCATCTGCCCAGCGCGGAGCGCACCTGGCGGCGCGCGACGCCGACCGAGGAGGCCTGCGCCGGCAGTCGGAGCCGGAAGGTGTCCCGGGCGCTGATGGCATAGAGCACACACGCAACTATGGCCACTGCTTGCACAGAAGGCAAGGGTCATTCTGCAAATTGCACAATCGCCAGTAGCAGGGTGTGGGTTCCATTCGTGACATGGCACACTTCTGCCATGCGGGAATTGCAGCGTGGCTGAGGCGAGGGCGAGCGGGGCGCCGACCGTCCTCCGCGTGATCCTCGGCAAACGCCTCCACGACCTGCGGGAGAAGGCCGGTTGCTCGTACGAGCGGGCCGCGCGCGAGCTGGACGTCACCCATGCCACGGTGCGCCGGATGGAGAAGGCCGAGGTCGGCCTGCGCATCCCTTACGTCGAGAAGCTGCTGGCGCTGTACGGCGTCGACGCCGCCGAGGCGGCGACCTTCATCGACCTCGCCAGGCAGGGCAACCGCCCCGGCTGGTGGCACCGTTACCGCGACGTCCTGCCGTCCTGGTTCAGCGCCTTCGTCAGTCTGGAGGGCGAGGCGGCCATCATCCGCGCCTACGAGCCGCACTACGTCCCCGGACTGCTGCAGACCGAGGACTACGCCCGCTCCGTACTCAGGGCCGGCCGCCCCGGCGCCACCACGGAGGAGCTCGAGCGCCTGGTCGCGCTCCGCCGGGAGCGGCAGGCACTGCTCGCCCGGCCGGACGCCCCGCTGCTGTGGGTGGTCATGGACGAGACCGTGCTGCGCCGCCCCATCGGGAGCCCCGAGGTGATGCGCGCGCAGCTGGACCGGCTGGCCGAGGCGTGCGAGATGCCGCAGGTGAGACTGCAGATCATGCCCTTCGACGCCGGGCCGCACCCGGCGATGTACGGGCCGTTCCACATCTTCCGGTTCCAGATCCGCGAGCTGCCGGACGTCGTGTTCACCGAGAGCCTGGTGGGCGCCGCCTACCTGGACGACGTGGACGACGTCTCGACGTTCCTCGAGGCACTGGACCGGATGTGCGCGCAAGCAGCGCCTGCACACAGCACCGCAGCCATCCTCGATGGCATCCGCAAGGAGATCTGACACACATGGACGACCGCATATACAACGGCATGCGCGCCCTCGACCTCGGCAGCGAGGGCTGGCACAAGCCGTGGAGCGGCGGCAACGGGGGAAGTTGCGTGGAGGCCATGAAACTGGCCGACGGCAGGGTCGCACTGCGGCAGTCCACCGACCCCGACGGGCCGGCACTCATCTACACGGACCACGAGATCAGGATGTTCATCGAGGGTGCCAAGGACGGGAAGGCCGACTTCCTGCTGTCCTGAGCCGCCGCATTGACAACTTCGAGTGAACGCAGCCCGCGTGGGCAACCGCGACGACCGACGGGCTGTCTCCAGCGGTAATCCGCCGGACGGACGGGACAAGGGGAGCAGCATGACCGGACAACTCGGACCGCTGTACGAACCGGGCGTGGCCTATGTGCGCATCGCCGCGGCAGACGCGGCGACCGCCCACAGGGTCGCCGACGTCATCGCCTCCCGGTATCCGGGGACCCGTCCGCCGCGGGTCACCACCAACGCGGACGGACTGGTGGAGTTCGACCTGTACACGTACACCCTGGAGGAGGTCAGCCCCTCCGGCCCGTACGACGCCCAGGGCCCGGAGAGCTGCTAGCCGGGCCCTGGGCGCGGTCAACGGACGGCCGAGGGCCTCAGCCCTGACCGGGGTGGAGGACGACCTTGGTGTAGCCCTCGATCCGCTTGTCGAACTTCTCGTACGCCGACGGCGCGTCCGCCAGGGGCAGCTCGTGGGAGACCACGAAGCTCGGGCGGGCGCGGCCCTCGATGATCATGTCGCGCAGCTGCCGGTTGTAGCGCTTGACGTTGCACTGCCCGGTGCCCAGCCGCAGGCCCTTCTCGAAGAGCCGGCCGATGGCGACCAGCAGCCGGCCGCTCTTGGCCTGCTCGTCCGGCCCTCCGGGGTCGGACGGCACGTAGAGGCCGGGGATGCCGAGGGCGCCGGTGGGGCGCACGGTGTCGATCAGGGAGTTCAGCACCGCCGCGGGCTCCTCGCGGCCCGCGCCGCCTGCCTGGGCCTGGTAGCCGACCGCGTCGACGCCCTTGTCGGTGCCCTCGCCCTTCATGTGCTCCTTGATCTGGTCCACCGGACTGCCCTTGGTGAAGTCGATCGGGATCGCGCCGATCTCCTCGGCCTTCTGCAGCCGCTCCGGCACCCGGTCCACGACGAACACCTTGGCCGCCCCGCGCAGCATCGCCGAGTACGCGGCCATCAGCCCGACCGGGCCGCCGCCGTACACCGAGACGCTCTCGCCGGGGGAGACCTGGGCGAGCTCGCACCCGTGGTACCCGGTCGGGAAGATGTCGGCCAGGAGCACGAAATCGGACTCGTTGGCGGTGCCCTCCGGCAGTTTCAGACAGTTGAAGTCCGCGTACGGAACGCGCACGTACTCCGCCTGGCCGCCCGGCCAGGGACCCATGGCCACATAGCCGTAAGCGCCTCCGGCGAACCCCGGATTGACCGTCAGGCAGTAGCCGGTGAAACCCGCCGAGCAGTTCTTGCAGAATCCGCAGGCGACGTTGAAGGGCATGACCACACGGTCGCCCTGCTTGAGGGTGGTGACCCCCTCGCCGACCTGGTCGATGATTCCCAGGTTCTCGTGGCCGAAGACGATGCCGGGCTCCGCGGCGGTCCGGCCCTCGTACATGTGCAGGTCGGAGCCGCAGATCGCGGTGGAGGTCACCCTGACGACCACGTCGTTGGGGTGCTGCAGGCGCGGATTGTCGACTTCCTCGACGGCTACTTCGAACGGTCCTTTGTAGACGACGGCCTTCACGTGGACACCTCCGATTGGTGTCGGATTCATGGCTTACGTGACCTATTTCTCATGCTGCCTCCTTGGGGGTTACGAGACAAGCCAGCTATTCTTACCGCAAATATGTCGATTTGCGGTTTACCGCGGAGAAAGGCGGGAACAATGGCCCAGCGCTCAGGAACGCTGCTCGTCCCCGTGCCCGGCCTGTCCGGCACGCTGTACCCGGTCGGCACGCGCGTGGCCATCAGCGGTCTGGGCTCCTCCGTGGACGCCTTCGTGGACGGCGACTGGCTGCCGCTGTCGTGGTGGGAGTTCGCCGAGGGCCGCAACGACGACGTGTACGAGGGCCCCGCGGTCTGACGTCCACACCGGGCACACCCGGCCGGGGCCGGGCGCGAGTTGACGGCACCGCCGTGACAGGGCCGTCACGGGGGACGTCATGTTCGGCCAGGACCGCTCCCCGGACGGCGAGTTCAGGGACCCGGCGCCCAACCCGCCGCCGTGGCGGGGCGGGTCGCCTCGGAGCGCGCCAGTCGGAGCCTCAGCCCGCCGACACGGCCCGTGTGCCCAGTTCCGCGAGCCGCGCCAGGCGGCGGTGCGAGTCCAGCAGCGCCGACCGGTCGTAGCCGGCCGTGGTGACCAGCACCTCGTCCGCCGCGGTGCGGGCCACCAGGCCCGACAGCGCGGCCGCCACCTCGTCCCCGGTGCCGTGGACGCCGTTCGACAGCGCCCCCTCGAACACCTCGCGCTCGCGTGCCGTCATCTGCCCGGCCGGCACCTCGTCCGGCGGCGCCAGGGGCGGGAACTCGCCCCGCGTACGCGAGCGCGCCAGCGACCAGGCCTCGGAGACCAGCAGCCGCCGGGCGGCCTCCGTCGTCTCGGCGACGGACACGGGGGTCGACACCACGACGTACGGACGCGGCGCCCACGCCGTCGGCCGGAACGCCGCGCGGTAGCCGTCGATCGCCTCCCGCATGCGCTCCTCGCCCCGCACCGCGGCGATCACCAGCGGCAGTCCGAACGCCGCCGCCGTGGCCGCCCCCGCCCCTGTGGCCAGCACGAACGCCGGGACGCGCATCCCCTCCGGCGGCCGCGGGTGCACCGCGCCGGGGCCCGCCGTGCCGGTGAAGTAGCCGAGCAGTTCGGTCAGCAGCTCCTCGAAGTCCCCGGCGGCGCGGGCATCGCGTCCCAGCGCCCGGCGCACTCCGTCCGTGAAGCCCACCGACCGGCCCAGCCCCATGTCGATCCGCCCGGGGAACAGCGACTCCAGCACCCCGAACTGCTCCGCCACCACCAGCGGCCGGTGGTTGGGCAGCATGACCCCGCCCGTGCCCACCCGGATCCGGGACGTGGCCGCGGCGACCGCCGCCGCCAGCACCGCGGGCGCGGACCCCGCCACACCCGGCACCCCATGGTGCTCCGACACCCAGAAGCGGTGGTAGCCCAGCTCCTCGGCGTGCCGCGCCAGCCACACCGTGTCCCGGAGTGCCTGCGCGGGCTCCGCGCCCTCGCGTACGGGCGAGCGGTCGAGGATCGAGAACGGAATCGGGGGCAGCTGCGGTGCGATCACCTCTGTTGCAACGCCCGCCGCGGCACGTGATTCCCGCGCCGCGGCGCCGCGGAGGCCGCTCAGTCCTCCCGGCGGGCGTACGTCACGATCAGCACGCCGCTCTTGTGTGTGCGCACCTCGGTCACGTCGTACGCCTGCGGGGCGAAACCGCCCGCGAACAGCGGCACACCGGCGCCGGCGACCACGGGGTTGATCTTGACCACCAGCTCGTCGATCTCCGTGCGCAGCGAGCCCGCCAGGCGGCCGCCCCCGCACAGCCAGACGCCCGCCCCGTCCTGTCGCTTGAGCTCGCGCACGAACTCCAGCGGGTCGCCCGGGACCAGTTCCACCTCGGGGTCCGGCTTCGCGGCCATGCTCCCCGACACCACGTACTGCCGCAGGTGCGGATACGGGCTGGTCACCCCGAACGGCACCCCCACCTCGTAGGTGGCCCGGCCCATCAGCACCGTGTCGAACCGCCGGTTCGGCGCGTCGGCGATGCCCAGCGGGCCACGGGCCTGGACCGGGAGGGTCTCCGGGTACTTCGCGAGTACGGTCTCCATGTGGTCGCCCACGGCCGCGAGGAAGTCGTACTCACCCTCCGGACCGGCCACGAAACCGTCGATCGTCGACGCCACGAAATACGTCAGCCTGCGCATGCTTCCCCCCTGGTCCGCGATGATCGTCAACCGGGGCCAAGCTAGTGTGCGGACGCGGCCCACCGCCACGCGATACCCCGGCCGCGGGGGTAGATTCGGTGACGACCCGCGGGGACCACGGGGAATGGCGGAGGGTGCGATGACGGAAGCCGCGAGCACGACGGACCGGGCCGGGACGCTCACACTGGGCGGGGCGAGCGGGCGCTGGGTCCTCGCGGCGGTGGTACTGGGCTCGGGCATGACGCTCCTCGACGGCACCGTTGTGAACGTCGCCCTGCCGACGATCGGCAAGGACCTCGGGGCCACGCTCGCCGGCCTCCAGTGGACGATCAACGCCTACACCCTCACCCTCGCCGCGCTCATCCTGCTGGGCGGCTCGCTCGGCGACCGCTTCGGGCGCCGCAAGCTGTTCATGATCGGCACGGTGTGGTTCGCGCTGGCCTCCCTGCTGTGCGGCATCGCGCCGAGCATCGAGATGCTGATCGGCGCCCGCGCCCTGCAGGGTGTCGGCGGTGCCCTGCTGACCCCCGGTTCGCTGGCCCTGATCCAGGCGTCCTTCGCCTCCCGGGACCGGGCCCGCGCGATCGGCGTGTGGTCGGGCCTGGGCGGCATCGCGGGGGCGCTGGGGCCGCTGCTCGGCGGCTGGCTGGTCGACGCCGTCAGCTGGCGCTGGGTGTTCTTCATCAACCTCCCGCTGGCGGCCCTGGTCATCGTGGTCGCCGCCCGGCACGTCCCGGAGAGCCGCGGCGAGAGCGTCAGCGGCGGCTTCGACGTCGCGGGCGCCGTGCTCGGCGCGGTCGGGCTCGCCGGGGTCACCTACGCCCTGATCGCCGCCGGGGGAAGCCACCCGGACATCACCGCCGTCTGCGTCTCCGGCGTGGTGGGCCTGGCCGCGTTCGCCGGGTTCGTGGTGACCGAGCGGCGCAGCCCGCACCCGATGCTCCCGCCGAGGCTCTTCGCGAACCGCCAGTTCACCGCCGCGAACCTGGTCACCTTCGCGGTCTACGCGGCACTCGGCGGCCTGTTCTTCTTCCTGGTGCTGGAGCTGCAGACCGAGGCCGGCTACTCCCCGCTGGCCTCCGGGACGGCGCTGCTGCCGATCACGGTGATCATGCTGGCCCTGTCCGAGCGCGCGGGCCGCCTCGCCGAGCGCATCGGGCCGCGCATCCCCATGACGGTGGGCCCGGCGATCTCCGCCGTCGGCCTGCTGCTGATGACGCGGATCGGCGCGGACGCGTCCTACGTCGCCGACGTCCTGCCCGCGGTGTGCGTCTTCGCGCTGGGCCTGGCAGCCACCGTCGCCCCCCTCACCGCGACCGTCCTCGGCGCCGCCGACATACGGCTCGCGGGTACCGCGTCCGGAGTGAACAACGCGGTGGCGCGGGCGGCGGGCCTGCTCGCGGTGGCGGCCCTGCCGCTGATGGCCGGCCTCTCCGGCGACGACTACGAGGACCCGGCCGCCTTCGGCCACGGCTTCCGCGTCGCCGTCGTGATCTGCGCCGGGATGCTGGTGGTGGGCTCGCTGCTGGCCTGGTTCGGCATCCGCTCGGACGTCCTGCGGGAGACCCCCGAGGAACCGGTGAAGCCGGTCCCGCCGTGCAAGCACTACTGCGCCATCGGCGCCCCGCCCCTGCAATGCGGTGTGCGGCCCCCGACGGGAGAGGCGGGAGAGGCGGGAAAGGCGGCGGGCGGCGGGCCCGGCATGCGCAAGGACGCTCCCCCCGGCGCGTGAACCGTGTGGTGGGCCGCGGGCCCCGGCCGGCTCGGCCGGTCCGGCCCGGGTCAGTACTCCTCGGACTCCGGTACGAGATGCATCGCGGCCTCCTCGGCCGAGGCGGCCGCCCCGTCGATGCCGATGTCCTGGGCGACCATGCCCTCGGTGTCGTAGTGCGCCCCCTCGTCGGGGGCGACCAGCCGCCCGGCGCGCGGTCCGCCGACCTCGCCGTCGATCAGCTCCCCGTCGGTGTCCCACGCGTCCCCGATGCCGTCCCCGTCGGGGATCGGCAGGTCCGGGAGCTCCTCGGCCAGGCGTTCGTCGAGCGTCTCGCCCCGCAGGCGGCCCGCCGCCGTGGTGGCGGGCTTGTTCACCGCCCAGGGCCGCTCCGGCGGTGAGTAGCCCTCGTCGAGTATCTGGTCGACACCGTGGTAGTCGAGGGTGTCCTCGGGCTCCAGCAGCCCGGCGTCGTCCTGGACCTCTGAACCGTCCGGCTGGTAGACCTCGTCACCCATCTCGTTCTCTCGCATGTCCGTCTCCTCGCTCACGCGCCGCCACCGCTTCGGCGCCGCCTTGCGGGCCGCGCGCCCCCTCTTCCCTCCACACTCTTCCGTCCGGACGCCGATCGCCACCCGGAAGCGTGAACAGGGCCGGCGCGGGAGCGTCCCCCGCAACCCCGCCCGGGGTCCCGTGCCCCGCCGCCCCGGCCGCGCCACCGTCGTGCTCGGCGGCGGCCGGGGCGGCGGTCCGAAGACCCGGGGCTCCGGGGGTCAGCGTCCGGAGGACCGGCGGCCGACGGGACCGAAGTCGTCGTCGCACTCCAGACCCGGGAACCCGCGGTCCAGACCCGAGAACCCGCGGTCCAGGCCGGAGAACCCGTGCGCGGGCCCCCGGACGACCCGGAAGGACGCGGTGGTCTGGGTACGCGGGGGGCACCGCACCGTCACGGTGTACCAGCCGGGCCGGGTGTGCTTCGGCACCCGGAAGGTGCCCGCGAGCAGGCCGCTCCTGCCCAGGGGCAGCAGGTTGACCTGGCCGCCGGCTTCGGACTGGCCCTTGGAGTAGTTGGCGTCGGGACAGGCCGTGGTCGTGACGGTCAGCCGCATTCCGGGAACGGCGTAGTAGGGGGTGACCCAGGCATCGGAGATGTCGCTGGCAGAGGCATTGGGAACAGTGAGACCGATGACGGCCGCGGCCATGGCGACGCCGCCAAGAACGCGAGTGGTGGGCATGAGGCAGCCTCCAGGTGAACGGGCGGGTAAGAGCGGTCCCGGCGCGGTCCGCTCCACGCGGAGCAAAACAGCACCCAGGGGGGCCTGCCACCCGGGGAACCTGCGCACGGCGCCGCAGTCGGCCGTCAGGGGCCGTGCCCTCGGTATGTCGCCGCAGGTCAGGAGGCATGCACCCGGTCCTCCGAGAAGAATGCCGGGTTTGCCCGCAAACAGGTGACGTCGCGACAGATGCCGCGCTGCCAAACAGCTTTGACGTATCGTCAGAAGTCGGGGCGGTCATGCGTCCTCGTGGAGCCCGATCACGCCGCGCAGCGCGTCCCGTGCCTCGTGCGAGCTGCCGCCCTGCTCAAGGAGCGCGGCGGCGATGGCGTCCAGCTTTCGCTGGACGGCGTGCTCGGCGCGGCGCTCGGCGTTCTTGAGCAGGGCGAGCAGCAGCAGCGTGACCGCGGTCATCAGATCCGCCGCGAACAACTGCCACTTCAGGGGCAGCCCGAGGGCGTGGGCGACGAGGAAGCCGGCCACCAGGAGCAGGCAGACGCAGTAGAAGAGCGGCGACGCCGTGAAGTTGGACGCCGCCTCGGCGAGCCGCTCGAACCGGCCCCGTCCGGTCTCGTCCTCGGTCCGCTCGGCGGGATGCCGGAACGCCACATCGTCCTCCTGGGTGCTCCTCGACGATGCGCCCGTGCGGCGCGCACGGGGCTCCGGCCGGCCCGCGTTCGGCGGACCGGCCGGAGCCCCGGACGGTCAGCAGATGCGCGGCAGTTGCTCACCCAGCGGCAGATCGACCACCCGCGTCCCGCCCAGCCCCGTTCGGGCGACGACCATGCCCGCGTGGTCCGGCACGCACTCGCCGATGACGGCCGCGCCCGCGCCCAGCGGATGCGCGCGCATCGCGGCCAGCACCTCCTCGGCGACCGCGCGGGGCACGAAGGCGACGAGCCTGCCCTCGTTGGCGACGTACATCGGGTCCAGGCCCAGCACCGCGCAGGCGTTGGCCACCGCGGGCGGCACGGGCACCGCCCGCTCCTGCAGGACGACACCGACGCCCGAGGCGGCCGCGATCTCGTTGAGGGCGGCCGCCAGACCACCGCGTGTGGGGTCCCGGAGCACGTGCACGTCCGTGGTGACGCGCAGCACCGCCTCGACCAGCCCGCCGAGCGCCGCCGTGTCGCTCTCGATCTCGACCCCGAACTCCAGGCCCTCGCGCACGCTCATCACGGCGACCCCGTGCGCCCCGATCGCCCCGCTGACGATGACCACGTCGTCCGGCGCGGCGCGCTGCGGACGGATGTCGACACCGTCGGGGATCAGCCCGATGCCCGCCGTGTTGACGTACAGCCCGTCTCCGTGGCCCGCCTCGACGACCTTGGTGTCGCCGGTGACGACCTCCACCCCCGCGGCGCGCGCGGCCGCGCCGAGCGCCTCCGCGACCCGGGCCACCAGCGACATCTCCACGCCCTCCTCCAGGATGAAGCCGCAGGAGAGGTAGGCCGGCGTCGCCCCGCTCATCGCCAGGTCGTTGACGGTGCCGTTGACGGCGAGGTCGCCGATGCTGCCGCCGGGGAAGAACAGCGGCCGCACCACGTAGGAGTCGGTGGAGAACGCCAGCCGGGCGCCGCCCAGTGTCACGGTCGCGGAGTCGGCGAGCCCGGACAGCACCTCGCCGCCGAAGGCGGGGGCGAAGACGTACCGGACGAGTTCCGCGGACAGCGCGCCCCCGCCGCCGTGGCCCATCACCACCCGCGGCTGGTCGCGCAGCGGCGCCGGACAGGTCCAGCCGGAGAAGTCCGGGGCGGCCAGGGATTGTGCGATGTCAGCCAACGGGGCTCGCCTCCAGGGGTGCGCTGGTGCCGCCGAGCCGGCGGTAGAGGTAGTACGCGGCGCAGGCCCCCTCGCTGGAGACCATCGTGGCGCCGAGCGGGGTGCGGGGCGTGCAGACACCGCCGAACGCCTCGCACTCGTGCGGCTTGATCAGGCCCTGCAGCACCTCGCCGCTGCGGCACTCCGCCGGCTCCCGCGTGGCGATGCCGGTGACGGAGAACCGGTGCTCGGCGTCGTACTCCCGGTAGCGCTCGGACAGCCGCCAGCCGCTGTCGGGGATGACGCCGATCCCGCGCCAGGCCCGGTCGGTGACCTCGAAGACGTCAGCGAGCATCGCCCTGGCAGCGGGGTTGCCCTCCGGGCGGACGGCGCGCGGATAGGCGTTCTCCACCCGGTACTCGCCGTGTTCCAGCTGGCGGACCGCGCGGCGCACGCCCTCCAGGATGTCCAGCGGTTCGAAGCCGGTGACGACGATCGGCACGCCGAAGCCGTCCGCCAGCTCCGGGTACTCCTCCGTCCCCATCACGCTGCACACATGACCGGCCGCCAGGAACCCCTGCACGCGGCAGTCCGTCGAGCGCATGATGGCCTCGATGGCCGGGGGGACGCGGACGTGGGACACCAGCAGGCTGAAGTTGGCGATGCCGAGCTTCCGCGCCTGGTACACCGTCATCGCGTTGGGCGGGGCGGTGGTCTCGAAGCCGATGCCGAAGAAGACGACCTCGCGGTCGGGGTTCTCCCGCGCGATCCGCAGCGCGTCCAGCGGGGAGTAGACGACGCGCACGTCACCGCCCTCGCCGCGGACGCCGAACAGGTCGCGTCCGGTGCCGGGGACGCGCAGCATGTCGCCGAAGGAGCAGAAGATCACCCCGGGGCGGGAGGCGATCTCCAGCGCCTTGTCGATGACCTCCAGCGGGGTCACGCAGACCGGGCAGCCGGGCCCGTGGATGAGTTCCACCTCCTTCGGCAGGAGCTGGTCGATGCCGTGCCGGATGATGGTGTGGGTCTGGCCGCCGCACACCTCCATCAGCGCCCAGGGCCTGGTCACCGTCGCGTGGATGTCGTCCAGCAGTCGCCGGGCCAGCTCCGGGTCCTGGAACTCGTCGATGTACTTCACCGCTCCGCCTCCGCCGTCGTTCCCGCCTCGGCGGCCGCCTGCTGCCAGGGGTCGCCGAACTCCTCCTCCAGCAGCCCGAGGTTCCCGAAGAGGGCGAGCGTCTGCCGCGCGGACTCCTCGTCGAGCCGTTGCAGCGCGAAACCGACGTGGACGATGGCGTACTCGCCGACCTGCAGGTCGGGCAGGTACTCCAGGCACACGTCCTTCACCACGCCGCCGAAGTCGACGACCGCCATCTTGGTGCCGTCTCGTTCCTCGATCTCCAGCACCTTGCCGGGTACCGCCAGGCACATCAGCTGTCTCCTCGCTGTGGGTGGGGGGTCGGGGGGCCGCCGCGCGCGGCGACGACGAGCTGGCCGAGCGCCAGGCCCCCGTCGTTGGGCGGTACCAGCCGGTGGCGCAACACCGTGAACCCGTCCGCGCGCAGGTCCCGCGCGCACGCGGAGGACAGCAGCGCGTTGGCGAAGACACCGCCGGTGAGCGCCACCGCCGTGATCCCGTCGCTCTCCCGTACGGCGGCGCACACCCGCCGGACGAGCTCGGCCACCGCCCGGTGGAAGCGTCCGGCGATCACCCCGGTGGGCACCCCCGCGTCCAGGTCGGCGACGACGGCCGCCAGCACCGGGCCCGGATCGCAGGCGGTCGCCCCGCCGGCGCCGCCGCCGGGGCGCAGCGCGAAGGAGTAGCCCCCGGCGGGCAGGCCGCCCGCCGCCACGGCCGAGGCCTCCAGTTCGACGGCGGCCTGCGCCTCGTACCCCGCCCGGTGGCACACCCCGGACAGCGAGGCGACGGCGTCGAAGAGCCGGCCCATGCTGGAGGTCGGGACGCAGTGCAGCCCGCGCTCCAACTGGACTGCCAGAACCGCCCGTTCGTCCTCGGGGCAGGCGTCCGTGCACGGCAGGCCGGGCGCCCACGGGAGGCCGGCCGCCCGCAGATGCGCCAGCGCCATTCGGTAGGGGCGGCGCACAGCCGCGTCCCCGCCGGGCAGCGGCACGTACGCCAGGTGCGCGGACCGCCGGAAGCCGTCGTAGCCGGCGAGCAGGAACTCACCGCCCCACACCGCGCCGTCGTCGCCGTGGCCCGTGCCGTCGAAGGCGACGCCGAGCACCGGGCTCGTGCCGTCCAGCCCCGCCTCGGCCATCGCCGCCGCGACGTGCGCGTGATGGTGCTGCACCCGCCGCAGCGGCCGGTCGCCCGCCTCGCGCCGGGCCCATCCCACCGAGCGGTAGCCGGGGTGCCGGTCCGCGGCGAGCAGCGCGGGCCTGACCCCGGTGATCTCCTCCAACTGCCGCTCGGCGCCGGTGAAGGCCGTCAGCGTCGCCAGGTCGTCCATGTCGCCGACGTGGGCCGAGAGCCAGGCGTGCCGGCCCTCTCCCACGCAGAAGGTGTTCTTCAGGTCGCCGCCCACGGCGAGCGCCGGGACCACGGGCACCGGCAGCGGCACGGGGAAGGGCGCGTAGCCGCGTGAGCGCCGCACGGGCAGTTCCTCGCCGTCGCAGATCCGCACCACCGAGTCGTCGCACGGCACATGGATGGGCCGGTCGTGCGTCAGCCAGGCGTCGGCCAGTCCCGCCAGCCGTTCCAGCGCCTGTTCGTCGTCGGTGACGATGGGCTCCCCGCCCAGATTGCCGCTGGTCATCACCAGCAGCCGGGGCCCTGGCGGGTCGCCCGGCAGCCCCAGCAGCAGATGGTGGAGGGGCGTGTACGGCAGCATGACCCCGAGATCGGCCACCCGCGGCGCCACGGCCTCAGCGACCTCGCACGCCTCGGGACGCCGCCGCAGCAGGACGATCGGCCGGCGGTTGCCGGTCAGCAACCCCCGCTCCTCCGGCCCGACATGGGCCAGCCCTTCGATGTCCGCGAGATCCCGCGCCATCAAGGCGAAGGGCTTGTCGCCGCGGTTTTTGCGGGCCCGCAGCAGCCGCACGCTCTCCTCGTTGCCCGCGTCGCAGGCCAGGTGGTAGCCGCCCAGGCCCTTCACCGCGACGACCGCGCCCGCCGCCAGCAACCGCCGCGCCTGCGCGACCGGTTCGCCCTCCTGCCCCGCCGGGTCCCCGCCCGGCAGGACCAGCCGCAGCCGGGGACCGCAGTCGTGGCAGGAGACCGGCTGCGCGTGGAAGCGGCGGTCGGCGGGATCCTCGTACTCGGCCCGGCACTTCACGCACATCGGGAAGCGTGCCATCGTGGTGTTGGGACGGTCGTACGGCAGGCCGGTGACGATCGTGAAGCGCGGCCCGCAGTGCGTGCACGTGATGAACGGGTGCCGGTGGCGGCGGTCGCCGGGGTCGCGCAACTCGGCCAGGCACGCCTCGCAGGTGGCGGTGTCGGGGGAGACGAGGGTGCGGGAGGCCCCGTCGCCGGGGCGGGAGGGGCTGATCGTGAAGTCCGTGCCGCCCGCGAGGGGTACGGGGCGGTGGGACACCGACTGCACCACCGCGAGCGGGGGCGCTTCCGCACCGATCCGGTCGCAGAAGGCCGCGACGGCGCCGGGGGCGCCCTCGACCTCGGCGACCACCCCGTCCCCGGTGTTGCCGACGTGGCCCGCGAGTCCCAGTTCACGGGCGAGGCCGAACACGAACGGCCGGAAGCCGACCCCCTGCACGACCCCCCGGACCAGCACCCGGCGGCGCTGCGCGGTCCGGGCCGCGGGCCCCGGCTGACCCGGCATCAGTGCGTGTGGTCCACGGAGCGGGTGTGCCCGGCGACGTCCTCGTGCGGGTGCTCGTGGGCGCGCCCGTGGTCGTGCCCGTGCGTGTGGCCGTGCTGGACCGCGGTGCGCGCCATCACCGGACGGTGCACCGCGGCCCCGGCGTGCACGGCCAGCGCCCGCTCCAGCAGCACGCCCGCGCCGTCCCCGTCCCGCGCGGAGGTACGGACGACCTCCACACCCGGGTTGACCTGCGCCACGGCCGCGAGGAAGGCCGGCTCGTCGAAGCCGACCGCCCCGGCGATGTCGTACTTCGTCACGAGCACCAGGTGCGCCAGCCCGAAGGCCGTCGGGTACTTCAGCGGCTTGTCCTCGCCCTCGGTGACCGAGGCGAGCACGACGCGCAGCGACTCACCGAGGTCGTACGAGGCGGGGCAGACCAGGTTGCCGACGTTCTCCACGAACAGCAGGTGCGTGCCCTCGGGGAGCCAGGTGTCGACGTGCGACCGGACCATCGCCGACTCCAGGTGGCACAGCCCGTCGGTGAGCACCTGCCGGACCGGGGCGCCGGAGCGGGCCAGCCGGGTCGCGTCGTTCTCGGTGGCGAGGTCGGCGGTGAGCGCCGCCACCGGCACTCCGCGCAGCCGGGCCAGCCCGAGTTCGGACTCCAGCAGAGCGGTCTTGCCGCTGCCCGGGCTCGACAGCAGGTTCACCATGACGGTGCCGCGCGCGGAGAGCTCCTCCCGCAGCTCCTGCGCGCCGCGGTCGTTCCTGGCCAGCACGGACTGCCGCAGATCGGTCACTTTGCACATGGCTCTCAGCGCTCCTCGGGGAGTGTGGCGACCGGACGGCGCTGCTCGGCCCACCGCACCTCGGTGATCCGCAGCTCACGGCCCGCCAGCAGCTCCGTCGCCGCGCCGTCGCAGCCGGGACAGCTCAGCCGCGGGGGCATGCCGGTGGGCCAGTCCCGCGCGCAGCGTGCGCAGCGGGCCCGGCCGGGTACGGTCTCGGTGGTGAGGGCCGCGCCCTCCAGGACGGTGCCGGCGCAGGCGAGGTCGAAGCTGAAGGCGAGGGCGTCCGCCACGACACCGGCGAGTTCGCCGACCTCCAGGTGGACGGACTGCGCGGAGGGCGCCGTGCCCGTACCGTCCGCGAGCCGGGCGGCGGCCTCCTCGACCTGCTCCACCACCGCCACTGCGATGGACATCTCGTGCATCGTCTCTTCTCCGGTGTGCGGGTGCCGGCCGGGCCCCGGCTTCCGGTGGGCCGGGTGGGCCCCGGCGGGCCGGGTGGGCCGGTGGGCGGCGCCGGCGGCTCACGCGGCTCCATTGAAGGCCCGGCGCCGGGTGCACCCGGCCCGCCACGCCGCCCGTCCGGCGACGGCCTACCCGTTCGGGCTCACATGGACCGGATGTGCATGTAGCGCTTCACGTCGGGCAGGACGCGGGAGATGGCGAGGACGGCCACGGCCGCGCCCACCGCGCTCAGGGCGATCTTCCACATGGCGGGGTACTCCTTTCTGCTCGTTGCCGCGTTTCGGGGGACGCGGCGGGCCGGTCAGGCCACCGTGTGCGGGTGCGCGGGCCGGCCGCACTCCTCGCCGACGACCCTCAGCACCAGCCGCACGGCCTCGTCCACGGCGGCGGCCACGGGAGCGCTCAGACCGATGCCCTCCTCCAGGCACGCCGGCTCGCAGCCGACGACCAGGACCCGGGAGGGCTTGGGGGATCCCGTCCCGGCGCTGAGGGTGTCGAGCAGCGCCAGCACGGTGTCCGGGGTCATCCGGTGCCCGTCCACGAGGGCCTCGTCGGGGCCGGCGGTGCCGGGCGGCGGCGCCTCGATGAGGTGCAGCGTGCCGGGGGCGCCGCCGCGCGCCACGGCGTCGACGAGGACCACGCTGCGGTACCCGTCGAGCAGCTGGTACGCCAGGTGCACGCCCCGTACGCCGGTGTCGGTGACGTGGACGCCGTCGGGCAGCGGGTGCCCGGAGAGCCGGCGCACCACCTCGACACCGAAACCGTCGTCGCCCAGGAAGATGTTGCCGATGCCCGCGACCAGCACTCCTCCCGTGCTCACGCGTCCTCCAGGGGAGCGAGTTCGTCGGGCTGGAAGTACAGGAATCGGCCCTGCTCGCGGCGGATCTCCGCGCCGGGGTCGCCGTCGACGGTCACCGCGAGGTGCACCCCGCCGTCCACGTCGTGCAGCACCGCCTCCACCTGGGCGCTGCGGCCGTGCAGGAACAGGTCCTGCGCGTCGGTGCGCCGCCGTCCCGGGCGCAGCACGACCCGGCTGCCGGCGGCCACCCAGGTGTCGCCGACCATGACGCGGTCCCGGGCCGGATCGACGGAGGCGTCCGCGCCCGGGTCCCACCAGGGGGTCTCGGGGACCGCGGCGGGCGAGTCCTGCGGACCGGTGACCTCGCGCAGCGCGCGCACGGCGCCGTGCAGACGCTCCATCACCTCCGGCGGCATGGAGTCGGCCAGGTCGATCACCGCGGCCGCCCGTTCGTCGGTGCCGCGCGCCTGCCGTTTCTCCTCGTCGGTGAGGGCGGCGGTGCGCAGTGCCAGGATCTCGTCGATCTCGGTGGCGTCGTAGAGCGCGCCGGGGCTCTCCGGGGCGATCCGCGGATGGTCCTCCAGGATGATGGGGGAGGACAGCACCACGTTCGCCGCGGCGTCGTCGCCCGCCAGCACCGGCCAGGTGTTCTCGTTGCGGCACTCGGCGACGGCGGCCTTCGCCCACTCCGGGGGGTCCGTCATCGACACGAAGTAGCCGGCGGTCAGCCGCAGCATCAGGTGGGCCGAGACCAGCGCGTGCGGCAGCGCCTCCTCCCGGTTCGAGGCCAGGGCGCTCCCGGTGTTCTCCGCGACGGCGGTCAGCCGCAGCACCCGGTAGGGGCCGGGCAGTTCCTCGGCCGAGAGCCGCAGGACGCCTTCGAGGCGCTCCCGGCGCCGTACGACCCGCCCGGCGGGGAAGCCGTCCGCGCCGGTGACGATCTCGCTGTCCTCCGTCGCGGGGACGGTGAACGGCAGGACGACGTCCTCGGCGGTCAGCGCCGCGACGTCGACGGACACCTCGACGCGTTCCTCCACACCCTCGTCCCACGGGACCAGCACCCGGTCCGGTAGCTGGAGTTCGTCGGTGGGCTCGAACTCGCCGTCGAGCAGCATCCGTTCCACCGTCCGCCGCTGGGCGTGCAGGAAGCGCAGCTCCGCGTGGAGCGCGGCGTCCGCACGCGGCTCCATGAGGATCTCGGTGCGCTGCAGGACGGGTTCGCCGGAGGCGGAGGCCCACACCGGGGGCACCAGCACCCCGAACTGCCAGCGCATCCGGTTCTTCGCCGAGGACGCCCGGTACGGGTAGAGCACATAGCCCTCGAACAGGACGGCGTCGGCGGCCTGCCGGGCGGTCGCGAAACGTTCCGCGGCGGCCGTCACCGGGCGCCTCCCGCCGGGGCGGCGGCGCCGGCGAGCAGGGCCTCGACGGTCGCCTCCCACGAGGGAAGGGCGTGCGCGCTGCGGAAGGACCGCAGGGACTCCAGCGCCGTACGGGGCAGCCGGATCCAGCCGCACCCCGGGAAGTGGGCGTCGATCGCCTCGCGCCACACCGCCACCGGCATGCGGCACACCGCCTCCTTGTCCCAGGGCACGGGCCGCACCTGGAAACCGCCGGGACCGACGAAGGCGGTGCCGGAGAAGAGCAGCAGCAGCGGAGCCTCGCCGTCCTCCAGGGCGTCGAAGTACCGCGCCGAGGCGACGTCCGTGTCGTAGGTGCACGGCACCGGCAGGTCCACCTCGGTCTCGCCGGTGAATCCCGGCACCATGAGCGACACCTGCGCGAACTGCATCGGCTGCAGAGTGCTTCCCCACCGCTCGCGCTCGCCGAACAGATCCCCCAGGCCCCGTGCCTCCGCGTCGCCGTACCCGCGCTGCGCCGGTTCGATGCGCAACTGGCAGCGCAGCGCGAGGGCGTGCACCCGCTCCCCGGCGGGGGCGGTGATCCGCAGCCGGAAGACCAGTGTCGGTCCGGCGGCGTACGGATCGGCCCGTACACCCGTGCAGCCGAAGTCCAGCTCGGTCACGTCGGCAACCCCTCCCGCGGCGCCACCGGTGCGGCCCGCTGTCGTACGTCGTCGAAGAAGGCGGCCAGTTCGGCGCGGGCGCCGGAACCGCCGTCGAAGCCCTGCCAGTTCAGACGCAGCCGGCCCACCAGCTCGTAGGCCCGGTCGACCGGGAGGAGGTAGCACTCCCCGCCGTCGCCGCCCCCGCCGTCGCCCCCGTCGCGGTCCCGGCGGACCAGCAGCGCCTCCACGTCCGGGCGCAGCGCGCCGGCCAGCGGCGAGTCGCCGAACACGGACCGCCAGGTGCCGGGATCGACCTCGCTCTCGGTGGCGCCGGCGGGGCTCGGGTAGAGGACCACGGGCCGGTCGAGCACCGAGTTGTGGAAGAAGAAGGCGACCGAGACGGGGATCCGCAGCCGCTGCCACGCGGCCGCGTCGGGCACCGAGCGCGGGTCGCCGAGCACCCGGTCGGGCACGGCGGCGAAGCGTCCGCCGCCCGCACCGGGCCGCTCCAGGAGCAGGGCGCACGGCACGCAGGCGCAGGCCAGCGCGCGCTTGCCGGCATCGACCAGATGCCGGTGGGGGCCCGTCAGCTCCACCCCGCACAGCTCGCAGCGCTCGGGCGCGGGCTGCCGGGGCGCCACAAAGCGGCGCAGTCCGGCCCCGGGGGCCTGCGGACTCATGGCGCCCCCGGTGGGCGGTTGCCGATCTGGAGCAGCGCGGGCTCGCCCGCCGCCGGACCGGAGAGCGGCATCTCGACCACCGACACCTCCGGGGCGAAGCACGACAGTGCCGCCTCGATGCGCTGCCGGGTCGCGTCCATGGTGCTGGGGCAGCCGCAGCCCCCGTCCTCGCGGGCGCTCAGGCGCAGGGTGCCGGTCTCGGGGTCGAAGTGCTCGATGCCCACCGTCGCACCGGCCCGGGCCGCATCCACGGCGCGGCCGACCCGGGTGAGGGTGTCCTCGGGGTGCAGGTCGTGGAGGGTCAGCAGGCCCGCGACCATCTCGTCGGCCATCAGCACGGCGAGCGGGTCGGCCGAGCCGTTCTTCAGGAGCGTGACCGCGCGGTCCAGGCCCGCGCCGTAGAACTCCATGAGGGTGCGCACCAGTTCCTCCGCGGCACGCGCCGTCTCGCCGTCTCCGGAGGCCGCGAACGCGTCGAGGATCTCCTCGACGCGCCGCGCCGTCTGCTCCGCGCTCATCCGGCCATACCGCTCAGACCGGTGGGCACGTGGAGTTTCTCCACGGTGCGCCCGCCGCCGACGTACATGTGGACGCCGCACGGCAGACACGGGTCGAAGCTGCGCACGGCCCGCATGATGTCGATGCCCTTGAAGTTCTCCGGGGAGTTCTCCTCGAAGATCGGGGTGTTCTGCACCGCGTCCTCGTACGGGCCCGGGGTGCCGTAGGTGTCGCGCACGCTGGCGTTCCAGGGGGTCGGCGGGTACGGGTGGTAGTTGGCGATCTTGCCGTCGCGGATGACCATGTGGTGCGAGAGCACGCCGCGCACCGCCTCCGTGAAGCCCACGCCGATGCTCTCGTCCGGGACCTCGAACTTCTCCCACGTCTGGGTGCGGCCGGCGCGGACCTCGTCCAGCGCCTTCTCGCAGAAGTACAGCGCGCAGGCGGCGGAGTAGGCCTGGAAGTAGGTGCGGGCCCGGTTGCGCTCCAGGGCGTTGCTCCACTGCGGGATCTTCCACTCGAAGGTGGTCTCCGGCTTGGTGAGCGTCTTGGGAAGGTTGATCACCACGCTGTGCCCGGTGGCCTTCACGTAGCCCATGTCGACGAGGCCGTTGAGGGCGGTGGACCACAGCCGGGCGAGCGGGCCGCCGCCGGTGTCCAGCGCCAAGTGGTCCTTGCCGTCGAACCAGCGCGGGGACATCACCCAGCTGTACTTGTCGCCGAAGTCGCGCTTCTGGGGCGCGGGGATGGTGTGCTGGTTCCACGGGTGGCGCGGGTCGACCGGGTTGCCGAGCGGGTCGTGGGTGACGAACTGCTGCTGGCCCTCCCAGTCCTGGTAGTAGGAGCTGCCCAGCAGGATGCGGATGCCCAGGTTGATCTGCGTGAGGTCGTTGGTGACCAGCTTCCCGTCCACCACGATGCCGGGGGAGACGAACATCTTCCGCCCCCAGTCGGTCATGTTGGCGTACGTGAAGTCGCAGTGGTCCGGGTCGTTGAACGCGCCCCAGCAGCCGAGCATGATGCGGCGGCGGCCGACCTCCTCGTAGCCGGGCAGGGCCTCGTAGAAGAAGTCGAAGAGGTCGTCATGGAGCGGCACGACGCGCTTCATGAACTCCACGTACCGCATCAGCCGGGTGAGGTAGTCGGTGAACAGCTGCACCGACGCGATGGTGCCGACACCACCCGCGTACAGGGTGGAGGGGTGGACGTGCCGGCCCTCCATCAGGCAGAACATCTCGCGGGTGTACCGGCTGACCTGCAGCGCCTCGCGGTAGAACTCGCCCTCGAGCGGGTTGAGGGAGCGCATGATGTCGCCGATGGTGCGGTAGCCGTGCTCCGCGGCATGCGGGGCCTCGGTGCGGTCGGCCTGCTCCATGACGCCCGGGTTGGTCTCGCGGACCATCTTCTCGCAGTAGTCGACCCCGACCAGGTTCTCCTGGAAGATGTTGTGGTCGAACATGAACTCCGCGGCCTCGCCGAGGTTGATGATCCACTCACCCAGGTGCGGCGGCTTCACCCCGTACGCCATGTTCTGCGTGTAGACCGAGCAGGTGGCGTGGTTGTCGCCGCAGATGCCGCAGATCCGGCTGGTGATGAAGTGCGCGTCACGGGGATCCTTGCCGCGCATGAAGACGCTGTAGCCGCGGAAGACCGACGAGGTGCTGTAGCACTCCGCCACACGCTTCTGCTTGAAGTCGATCTTCGTGTGGATGCCGAGGCTGCCCACGATCCGGGTGATCGGATCCCAGGACATCTCCATCAGGCCACTGCCGTCTCCGGCCGTCTTCGTCTTCGGAGCCATGGTGTGTGCGTGCCCTTCGTCAAACGGGGGAGGTGGGTGGTCAGTGGCCGGCTCGGTGCCGGGAGGTCACCAGGGCGCCTTGTAGCCGGTGGTGAGCTTCCGGCCGGTGTGGCGCCACTTGGGCTCCTTGTCCACGGTCCTGGCCGTGATGGAGCGCAGCTTCCGGATCGCCGCGCCGTACGCGCCGCTGGCGGTGCTCGACAGCCGCGCGCCGGGCGGTTCGTCCATGAACGGCATGAACATGTCCGGGAAGCCGGGCATGGTGCAGGCGATGCAGATGCCACCGACGTTGGGGCAGCCGCCGATGCCGTCCATCCAGCCGCGCTTGGGGACGTTGCACTTGACGACCGGGCCCCAGCAGCCGATCTTGACCAGGCATTGCGGCGAGTCGTAGCGGTCGGCGAACTGGCCCTGCTCGTAGTAGCCCGCCCGGTCACAGCCCTCGTGCACGGTCGCGCCGAACAGCCACGCCGGGCGCAGCTTGTCGTCCAGCGGGATCATCGGCGCGGAGCCGGCGGCCTGGTAGAGCAGGTACGTGAGCGTCTCGGCGAAGTTGTCGGGCTGGATCGGGCAGCCGGGCACGCAGACGATCGGGATGCCCGCCTTCGACTTCCACTCCCAGCCCAGGTAGTCCGGCACGCCCATGGCGCCGGTCGGGTTGCCCTCCATGGCGTGGATGCCGCCGTAGGTGGCACAGGTGCCGATGGCGACCACGGCCAGGGCCTTGGGCGCGAGACGGTCGATCCACTCGCTGGTGGTGATCGGCTGGCCCGTCTCCGGGTTGTCGCCGAAGCCGCACCAGTAGCCCTCGGCCTTGATCGCCTCGTTGGGGATGGACCCCTCGACGACCAGGACGAACGGCTCGATCTCACCGCGTTCGGCCTTGAAGAACCACTCGATGAAGGTGTCGGCGCCCCCGACCGGACCGCACTCGAAGTCGATCAGCGGCCAGTGCACCTGGATCTCGGGGAGGCCGGGAAGGCCGCCCAGGACGATCTCCTCGATGCTGGGCAGCGTCGCGGCGGTCAGCGACACCGAGTCTCCGTCGCAACTCAGCCCCGCGTTGATCCAGAGAATGTGGATCGGGGCTTGCTCGTCCCCGGCTGCCGGGGTCCGTGCGGCGTCGTTCTGGGTCGAAGCAGTCGCATCCATCGGGATGCCTCCTCATCGAGCGACAAATGCCACATAAAGGCATCTATCCCCCTTGATAGCGACTGGCTCGCCGGGACGGGACGTCGAAGGGGGCCAATACGGTGACCGCCCCGCGCGGTGCGGCCTCCGCCCCGAGGCCGTGGCCACGGGAGGCCGGTACGCGCCTTCCCGACGGCGGGGGGCGGCCGCGCGCCGGCCGTTCATCCCGGGACGGCGGCCGTCGCGACGGGGAAGCGCGTCACGGCGGTCGGGGGATGCGCGGGGTCGCCGGCGTCAGGGGCAGGAGGCCGCCGGGGTCTCCCGCAGGTGCGAGGGGGTCCCGGCGTGGGTTCGGCGGTGCACGAAGTCCGAGCGGAGGGCGTGGTAGGGGGACCGGGGGTCGAAGAAGGCCTCCCGCATGCGGGACAGCTCCTCGGCGCGGTACGACGCCAGGGGTCGCTGCGCCTCGCGGCGCTCGGCCTCCGCCTTCTTCGCGGCGATCCTGGGTTGAGTCCCGGCGGTGCGGGCCAGCCGGGCAGCGAGGCGGGCGACGTCGGGGCCGAACTCCCGCGGGCCGCACATCAGCAGCCGGTCCACCAGCCCGATCCGCAGGGCGGCGGCCGCGCCGACCGGCAGGGCCTGCCGGGTCAGGCGCGCGGCCATGGCGGGGCCGACCCGGCGGGGCAGGGTGTACGTCCAGTACTCGGAGCCGTACAGGCCCATCAGGCGGTAGTGCGGGTTGAGCACCGCGCCCTGGCGGCACCAGACCTCGTCGGCGGCGAGGGCGAGCATCACGCCGCCCGCGCCCGCGTTGCCGCCGAGCGCGGCGACCACCAGGCGGTCGGTGGTTGTCAGTACCGCCTCGACCAGGTCGTCGATGGCGGTGATGTTCGCCCAGGACTCGGCGCCCGGGTCGGCGGCGGCCTCGATGGCCTTGAGGTCGATGCCGTTGGAGAAGACGTCCCGGGCGCCGCCCAGCACCAGCACCGAGGTGGGCCGCGTGCGGGCGTGGCGGTACGCCGCCAGGAGCCGGCGGCAGTCGGCGGCGGACATCGCGCCGCCCGGGAAGGAGAACGACAGGATGCCCGCCGCGCCGTCCTCGCGATAGCGGATGTCGGCCCAGGTGTCGCGCTCGCCGGCGAGTTCCGGGGGCAGCGGCTCCTCCGGCAGCGGCGGAAGGAGGTCGCCGAGCGCGGTGACGGCGGGCAGCGCGAACGTGGGCGGGCCGCCCGGGGCGGGACGGGGCCGCAGCCGGGGGAGCCATACGGCGCCGTCGCGGGTGGCCCGGCACACCGCGCCGGCCCGGGTGGCCAGCAGCCGCCCCGGTTCACCGCGCAGCCGGTCCTCGGGGTGGCCGCCGTGCAGGAACCAGCGGGCGCCGAGGAGCTCGTCCAGGACGCCGGGCCGTGAGTCGGCGGCGCGCAGCTTGCGCAGCACGGTCGTGGTCGGGTCGGCGGCCCAGTCGATGCGCCGTTCGTCCTGGCGGAGTGCCGGGCGGACGCGGACGGCCGCCGCGAGGGCGGGGTCGCTCTGCCGCCGGGGGGCGTACGCGCCCGAGGCGAACCGGTCGACGGCGAGCAGGACGGCCTCCATCGCGGCGTCCGATACCTCGCCCCGGTACAGGTCGCTCTTGCCGACCGGCGGCACCTCGCAGTCCACCGAGGCCCAGACCGGGCCCGCGTCCATCTCCTCCTCGGCCTGCAGGACCGTCACCCCCCAGGCGGTGACGCCCTCCTGCACCGCGCGGTCCAAGGAGGCGGGTCCCCGGTCGCCGGGTGGGCCGGGGTGCACGATCAGGCAGGTACGGGCGGTCCGGACGTCCTCGGGGATCGCCGCCTTGAGCATGGGCGCGACGACGAGTTCCGGTTCGTGACGGGCGACCGCGGCCCGCATGGCGTCGCCGTCCGGTGTCACCTCGACGGCGACGGTGTGGCCCAGCTCGCCGAGTTCGGCGTACACGCGCTGCGTCAGGCTGTTGAACGCCGACGCCATGAGCAGGATGTGCATGACGACCTCCCGGGCCGCCCGGCACGATCGGGGAGGGGAGCACCGGCCCCGGCCTTCAGCGATGATGCCCGCCCCGCGGCTGCCCGCGGGTGCGGCCCCGCCGCCGGTTCACCCGATCGCCACCGGCCCGGCCGCCCAGGGGTGGTGCGACGGCACGATCCCGGACCGTCGCATGTATTGACGCGAACGCATCAACCCGATAGGTCTACACCAGATACATGTGGTACAGACCAACTGCGTGTTCCCCCCACGGGAGGCCCGGATGCGAAGAACTCTGGCCCTGGTCACCGCGCTCGTCGGAGCGCTCGTCCTGCTCCTCGCCCCGCCCGCCGCAGCGGCCGCCCCGAGCGCGGCCTTCGTCAAGACGGCCACCTGGGACACCGGATACCAGGGGCAGTACACGATCACCAACGGCGGCACCACCACCCTCAGCGGATGGACCGTCGAGTTCGACCTGCCGTCGGGGACGAGCGTCGGCTCGTACTGGGACACCTTGATGACCCGGAGCGGCAGCCACTACACCTTCAAGAACCGCGACTACAACGGGACTCTCGCGCCCGGAGCGACCGCCGCCTTCGGCTGGGTCTCCTCGGGCACCGGCGCGCCCGCGAACTGCAGGCTCGACGGCGGGTCCTGCACCGGCTCCGGCGGCGGACCGGACACCACCGCGCCCAGCGTCCCCGGCGGGGTCACCGTCGGCTCGGCCACCTCCTCCTCCCTCACCGTCCGGTGGACCGCCTCCACCGACGACTCCGGCAGCGTCGCCGGCTACGAGGTCTCCCGGGACGGCGGCGCGCCCGTCGCCGTGACCGGTACCTCGTACACCGCCACAGGGCTGCAGGCGAGCACCGGCTACTCCTTCCGCGTCCGTGCCAAGGACGCCGCGGGCAACACCTCCGCGTACAGCGGCGCGGTCGGCGGGACGACCACCTCCGGTGGCACCAACCCGCCCCCGGGCGGCGTGCGCACCGCGCCGTACGTCGACATGGGCGCCTGGCCGACGCCCAGCCTGACCACGCTGTCCTCTGCGAGCGGCCTGAAGAGCTTCACCATGGCCTTCATCACCGCCTCGTCCTGCAAGGCGATGTGGTTCAACGCGTACGACCCGCGCGACGGCTGGAACAAGGACCAGATCGACGCGATCCGCGCGGCCGGCGGTGACGTCAAGATCTCCTTCGGCGGCGCGACCGGCATCGAACTCGCGCAGGCCTGCGGCTCCGTCGACGCGCTGTACGCCGAGTACGACGCCGTGGTCAACGCGTACGGCCTGACCTACGCCGACTTCGACATCGAGGGCGCCGCCACCGCCGACCCGGCGTCCGTCGCCCGCCGCTCCCAGGCGCTGGCCCGCCTCCAGCAGGCCCACCCCGGGCTGCGGATCTCTCTCACCCTGTCCGTCCTCCCGGAGGGGCTCACGGCGGACGGTCTGGGCGTCGTGCGCTCGGCCCGGGACGCCGGGGTGAACCTCGACGTCGTCAACATCATGGCGATGGACTACTACCGCAGCGCCGACTACGGCGACGCGGCGATCCAGGCGGCCAACAGCACCTTCGCCCAGCTCAAGTCCCTCTACCCCGGCACGTCCGACGCGCAGGTGTGGGCGATGGTGGGCGTCACGCCGATGCTCGGGCAGAACGACGACGGCCGGATCTACGACCAGGCCGACGCCCGCCAGTTGGTGAGCTTCGCCCAGGGCAGGCACCTCGGCATGCTCGCCTTCTGGGAGACGACCCGGGACCGCAACGCCTGCACCGGCGCCCTCTACATGTGCACCAACATCCCCCAGTCCCCCTACGAGTTCTCGCGGATCTTCGCGGGCTACAGCGGATAGCGGCTCCCGGGCACCGTCCCCACGGGCCGTCGTCGTGTGCGGAACACGGCGGCGGCCCGCTGCTTTCCGGCCGATGTGGAGACGATGTCGTCGATCCGTGAAGGCGCTTTCACGGAGGCCCCGGTTCCACTGAGTCCATTCACCCGGACGCCCAGCCCACCGCAAGTGCGACACAACGGATAGTACACACTGTGAACAATCGGTGACCGAAAGTCGCGGAGCGATGTGACGAGCGGGTACCCGATGCACAAGACTCCACGACGTCCGATATCCGGATCGAGTGCCGAAGGAGTGTTCGCTATGCGGATCAGTGCGGTGGGGACCTGCCTGGCCCTGGTGGCGGCGATGTGTTCGGCGGGGGTCGCGGCCGGCGCGGCGCAGGCCAGGCCGGCCGGGGCGACGAGCCTGTACGCGCCGTCCGCCCTCGTCCTGTCCGTAGGGAGGGGTGAAGACCCCGCGACAGCGACGATACAGCGCGCGGTCGTGCTGCGCTGCAGGCCCACCCCGTACGGCGACCACCCGGACCCGGTGGCCGCCTGCGCGGAACTCGCCGCCGTCCACGGGGACTTCGCGGCGATGACCGCCGACGCGGAGGGTGTGGCCTGCACCCGGATCTGGGATCCGGTCGTGGTCACCGCCGACGGGGTCTGGGAAGGCCGGCGCGTCACCTTCGCGCGGACCTTCGGCAACCCGTGCATGCTGCGCGGCAGCGACACGGCCGGCGTCTTCGCCTTCTGACGCCGATGCCGTGAACCAAGGCCACGGGGTTCACCGTGGGGGAGAGCCCTGTGAGGGGCGGCCGACTCGTGGGACGGGGTCGGCCGCCCCTGTTTTTTGCCGTGTCCTGCCGCGGCGTCAGGTCGTCTTGATCTGGCCACCGTCGATGGTGAACTCCGCGCCCGTGACGTTGCCGGCGACGGGGGAGACGAGGAAGGCGATCAGGGCGGCGACCTCCTCGGGCTCGGTGACGCGCCCGGTCGAGATGCCCATGCTGCGCGGCACGACCTCGTCCAGGGCCTGCTGGGCGGTGGTCCCGGCCGCCGCGGCCGTCTGGTCGGCGAAGGCGCCGGGGGCGGTCCAGAAAGGCGTGCGGACGGGACCGGGGGCGACCGCGTTGACGCGCACGCCGCGCGGCGCGAACTCCTCGGACAGGGACTTCGTCAGGTTCGCCAGCGCCGCCTTGGCCGCCGAGTAGTCGACGACCATGGGGTAGGGGAGCCGCGCGTTGACGGACGTGACGTTGACGATCGCGCCGCCGCCCGCCGCCACCATGTGGGGCAGCGCGGCGCGGGTCGTGCGGACCGCGCTGAAGAAGGAGATCTCGAAGACGCGCCCCCACTCGGCGTCGTCCACATCGAGGAAGCTGTCCCGGGACTTTCCCGATCCCACGTTGTTGACCAGGATGTCGACGGCGCCGTAGCGCTCCGCGGCCTGCCGTACGAGTTCGGCGGGTCCCCCCGGGGTGGCGAGGTCGACGGCCACGGGGGTCACCTCGTGGGCCTCCCGGAGAGCCTCCGCCTCGGGGGTGACGCTGCGGCTGCCCGCGACGACCCGGACGCCCTCGCGCGCGAGCGCCTCCGTCACCGCCAGGCCGATGCCCCTGCCGGCTCCGGTGACGACAGCGACCTTGCCCTGGAGCTGCAGTTCCATGAGGACCCCTTCGGAACAGGCGAGTGGGTATCGAGCCTGGGGTACGGGAGGCCCGGTCGCCATCGGAGCGCGGCCGGTCGGGCTCCCGCCGGTGGTCGCGCACAGAGGCGGGTCGGATACGTGTCCCCGTTGCCGTGGCGGACCCCGTCGCGAAGCGCGCCCCACCATGACGGGTATCGGCCTTGTGCGACAAGGGACTTGACGGGGTATTGGTCTAGTCCTACCGTCATCCCTCAATCGCAGTGTTCACGGGTGCATCCATGGTTCACCCATGTGAACATGCCGTCTCCTGGGAAGGCGTCCCCCCATGTCCCACAGATCACAAGGTCTCCTCACCAAGGGCGTCTTCGCCCTCGTCGCGGCGCTGGTCGCCGCCCTCCTGGCCGCACTGCCCGGCGGCGGCCGTGCCGAGGCCGCGCCGGCTTCCTTCAGCCATCCCGGCGTCCTGGTCAGCCGCGCCCAGCTCGACTTCGTACGCGGAAAGGTGCAGGCCGGGGCGCAACCCTGGAAGGGCGCTTACGACCAGATGATGGCGTCGAAGTACGCCTCGCAGTCGCGGACCCCCAAGCCGCGCGCGGTCGTCGAGTGCGGCTCCTACTCCAACCCCAACTACGGCTGCACCGACGAGCGCGAGGACGCCATCGCGGCCTACACCAACGCGCTGGCCTGGTACGTCACACGCGACGCCAAGTACGCGCAGAAGGCGATCCAGCTGATGGACGCATGGTCGGCCACCATCACCGACCACACCAACAGCAACGCCCCGCTGCAGACCGGCTGGGCGGGCTCGGTGTGGCCGCGCGCCGCGGAGATCATCCGCTACACGTACACCGGCTGGCCGAACGTGAACCGCTTCGCCACCATGCTGCGCGACGTCTACCTCCCCGAGGTCATCAACGGCTCGAAGAGCAACGGCAACTGGGAGCTCAGCATGATGGAGGCCGCCGTCGGCATCTCCGTCTTCCTCGACGACCGCACCTCCTACGACAAGGCCGTCACGCGCTACCTCAACCGCGTGGCCGCGTACGTCTACCTGGACACCGACGGCTCGCTGCCCAGGACCGTGCCCGGCAGCGGGCTCGACACCCGGGACGAGATCGTCGGCTACTGGCAGGGCCAGTCCACCTTCGTGACCGGTCTGACCCAGGAGACCTGCCGCGACTTCACGCACACCGGCTACGGCATCTCGTCGATCTCGCACGTCGCGGAGACCAGCCGCATCCAGGGCGAGGACCTCTACCCGCAGGTCGGCGAGCGGTTGCGGCAGGCGCTGGGCTTCCAGTCCAAGTACCAGCGTGGCGAGGCCGTGCCGTCGTGGCTGTGCGGCGGGAGCCTCAACCTGGGTCTCGGGCCGGTCACCGAGGTCGGCTACAACGCGATGCACAACCGGCTCGGCTACGCCATGACCAACACCCAGGCGCTCACCGAGGCGCAGCGCCCGGCCGGCAGCAACAACCTCTTCGTCGCCTGGGAGACGCTGACCCACGGCGATAACCTCTCCTGATCCGGCAGAGGTGATCGGCGGCGGAGGGAACCGGCCATGCCCGTACGTGTCGAGCGCAGCGGACCCGTCACCACGGTGGTGCTCTCGCGCCCTGAGGTGCGCAACGCCGTCGACGGTCCGACGGCACGCGAACTGGCCGACGCCTTCCGCGCGTTCGACGCCGACCCCGGCGCCTCCGTCGCGGTGCTGTGGGGGGAGGGCGGCACCTTCTGCGCGGGTGCCGACCTCAAGGCCATCGGCACCCCGCGAGGCAACGAGGTGACCGATGTGGCGGACGGGGGCGGCGGCAGCGGCGGGGACGGCCCCATGGGGCCCACCCGCCTGCGACTGGGCAAGCCGGTCATCGCGGCCATCTCGGGCCACGCGGTGGCCGGCGGCCTGGAGCTGGCCCTCTGGTGCGATCTGCGGATCGCCGAGGAGGACGCGGTGCTCGGGGTGTTCTGCCGGCGCTGGGGCGTGCCCCTGATCGACGGCGGGACGGTACGGCTGCCGCGCCTGATCGGCACCTCGCGGGCGATGGACCTGATCCTGACGGGACGTCCGGTCGACGCGGCCGAGGCGTACGCCATGGGCGTGGTCAACCGGGTCGTCCCGGCCGGCGGGGCACGCGCGGCCGCCGAAGCGCTCGCCGCGCAGATCGCGGCCTTCCCGCAGACCTGCCTGCGGCACGACCGGCTCGCGGTGCTGGAGGCCGAGGGTCTGGAGGAGACGGCCGCGCTCGAAGCGGAGTTGCGGCACGGCAGGGTGTCCCTCGCGGAGGCGGGGGAGGGCGCGGCGCGCTTCTCGGCGGGGGCCGGGAGGCACGGCGCGTTCGACCGGAACTGACCGGCGCGGGACGACCGACGGGGGCCGTTCCGCGCCGGTCACCGGGCTGAGCTGCGCCCATGGCGTGACCGCCGTGTGGACTTCGGCCGGTTCCCGTGTGTGGACCACGGACGCGCTCTGGACATCCGTATGTCATGGGCACTTAAATCTGGCACCACCTCACCTCCGCACCCGGGCCCGCCCCACCGTGGCCGGACGCAGATGCGGGGACCGCGCACGCCCCCCACCAGAGGAGCACGATGCAGCCCAGCACCAGACGTGCCGCGACCGCCATATCCGCGGCGCTGGCCGCGACCGCCGTCACCGCCGCCCTCCTGACGCCCTCCGCGGCGTCCGCGTCCGGCCGCGACATCTCCTCCCGCGCCACCGGCGTCGCCCGCGCCGACGCCGCCGTCACCACCCACGCGACCCGACTCGCCGTCACCGCCGCGCAGGGCCGGACCGTCCGCGACGTCGTCACCGACGCGGACGGCGCCCAGCACATCCGCTACGACCGGACCTACCGCGGACTGCCCGTCCTCGGCGGCGACCTCGTCGTCCACCTCGCACCGGGCGGCACCTACGAGGGCGCCGAGCGGGCCACCCGCTCCGACCTGGCCGTGCCGAGCACCACCCCGTCCGTGAAGGCCGCCACCGCCGCCGACAAGGGGCTGGCGGCACTGCGTTCCGCCCACCGCGGGACATCGTTCCGGCAGGCCAAGGCCAAGCCGCAGCTCATCGTCGACGCACTGCACGGCGCGCCCCGCCTGGCCTGGCGCACCACCGCCGTCGGCCTCGACAGCCTCGGCAACCCGGCCGCCCGCGTCGTCCTCACCGACGCCCGAACCGGCGCCCGGATCGACGCCTGGGACGCCCTGGAGACCGCCACCGGGGACGGCAAGTCCCTCTACGGCGGAACCGTCTCCCTGGAGACCACCCTCAGCGGCAGCACCTACCAGCTGAAGGACGCCACCCGCGGCAACACCTACACCGGCGACGCGCAGAACAAGACCGACCTGTGCATCTTCGGCATCTGCTTCTCCCGGGCCCCCGCGGTCCTCTTCACCGACGCCGACAACCACTGGGGCACCGGCACCACCGCCGACCGCGCGACGGCCGCCGTCGACGCCCAGTACGGCACCAACGAGACCTGGGACTACTACAAGACCGTCCACGGCCGCAGCGGCATCGCCGGCGACGGCAAGGGCTCGTACAACCGCGTCCACTACGGCAGCAACTACAACAACGCCTTCTGGGACGACAGCTGCTTCTGCATGACCTACGGCGACGGCGACGGCACCACCTTCGGTCCGCTGGTCGCCCTCGACGTCGCCGGGCACGAGATGTCGCACGGCGTCACCTCGCGCACCGCTGCCCTCACCTACTCCGGGGAGTCCGGCGGCCTCAACGAGGCCACCTCGGACATCTTCGGAACCCTGGTCGAGTGGTACGCCGGCAACTCCTCCGACACCGGCGACTACCTCATCGGCGAGCGCATCGTGAAGTCCGGCTTCGGCCGGCCCGCGCTGCGCTTCATGGACAAGCCCTCCAAGGACGGCAGCTCCGCCGACTGCTGGAGCTCCGGCGTCGGCAACCTCGACGTCCACTACTCCTCCGGTGTGGCCAACCACTTCGCCTACCTGCTCGCCGAGGGCAGCGGCGCCAAGACCGTGGGCGACGTCAGCTACAACAGCCCCACCTGCAACGGCTCCACCGTGGGCGGCATCGGCCGCGACAAGCTCGGCAAGATCTGGTACCGCGCGCTCACGGTCTATATGACCTCCGGCACCAACTACGCGGGCGCCCGCACCGCCACCCTCAAGGCCACCACCGACCTCTACGGCGCCTCGAGCGCCGAGTACAACGCCGTGGCAGCCGCCTGGTCCGCCGTCAGCGTCAACTGACGCCGGGCCGATCCACGGCCCCGGGGGACCGGCCACGGCCTGGCCGGTCCCCCGGGGCGGTGCCAGACTGGCACCCGTGACCACCACCGACGCCGTAGCGGCGATACGCGCTCACGTGCGGGCCTTCAACGCCCGCGACCTGGACGCGCTCCTGGCCGGCTTCACCGACGACGCCGTGTGGATCACCGGCACCACCACGGTGCGTGGCCGCGCGGAACTCACCGCGCTCTTCGACGAGGCGATGCGCGGGCTGCTTCCCACCCTGGAGGTCCACGACCTCATCGCCGAAGGTGACCGCGCGGCCTGCCGGATGACCGAGAACCTCACCTACCGCGGCGACCGCCGCACCTGCCCGATCGCCGCGTTCTACGAGCTCCGGGAGGGCCGCATCGCCTGGGCCAAGGTCTACCGCGAGGGCAGCGCGGACGTCGCCTGAGCGGCGCCGTCTGGTCGAACCGCTCTCCGTCCACGGCCGGAGCTTGTCCGGGTTGCGGACCGCCCAGATGCGGGAGACGCGGCCGCCCGTGACATCGAACGCCGCCACCGTCACGGTCACCCCGGCGTGCCGGGCGACCGGGCCGGGCCGGCCGTTGACCGTGCGCTCCGGCAGCGTCAGGCCCTGGGTCCTGCCGGCCATGTGGATCAGGTACCCGGCGATGCGCTCGCCGCCCTCCACCGGGCGCAGGCCGGCGCCGGCCAGGCCGCCGCCGTCGGCGGCCATCGTGGCGTCGGGGTCGAGGAGGCCGACGAGGGCCCTGATGTCCCCGGCCTCCCACGCCTCCTTGAAGTGCCGCACCACACCGGCCTGCCCGGCCGCCGTCCCTCTGGGCCTCGTGATGTTCGGGCTCAGCGTGCCGGCGCTGGCCGTGGGCGCCCGAGGGGCGTCGTCCTCGGTCAGTCGGTCGGGTCGGGCATGATCTCCCGGACCTCCTGCGCACAGCGGCACGCGGCGGCGAGCTCGGCGGCCCACTCCAGCGCGTTCTCACGTGAGGGCACGTCGATGACCGCGAACCCGCCGAGCACCGCCTTGGTCTCCGGGTACGGGCCGTCGGTGACGGTCCCGTCGGTGGACACGACGCTCGCCCGCCGGCTCTGCAGTCCGCCGCCGAAGACCCACACGCCGGCGTCCCGGGCCTTGCGCACCACCTTGAGCGAGGCCTCGGCCACCTCGGGCAGATCCTCCTCGGGGAAGGTCATCGCGCCGTCGTCGAACGAGATCAGATAGCGGGTCATGCGTGACTCCCTCGGTCGTCGGCCGCCATCGGCCGCCTCTCACCCTACGGCGCGTGCCTTCCGCCGGAACGGCGTTCGAACAGATCTCCGGTACGTGTCCAGGGCGGCGGCCAGTCAGAACCGGGCGGAGGTGGGAACAGTGGCCGTTCGTACTTCTCGCCCCACGCCTCCATCGGCCGGCGGTCGTCGATGAGGTCCACCGGCCTGGCACCCCAGGCAGGCGTCGCCCCACTTCGGCACCCACGGACACGGCGCGGCATCGATGCCGTCCTGGTGCATGCCGCACGGGGTTGGCGCCGACGCAGCCGTACGCATGGGCACGTGGCGGCGGACCCGCCCAATCCGCCGGCCCCGGCAGAAGGCTGATGGTGCCGTGACCCTGCAGGAGAAGGGCCCCGCGAGCTGGTTTATCAAGCTGACTGGGCTTGTGCGGCCTGAACCCATCCAGCCCAGTCCGGTGTCTCCCGCTCACATTTCAGCGAGTGGTTCGCCGAGCTCACCAGTGCATGGGACGCCGCAGGGCCGGCAATCGGCGGGTGACGGCCTCGAAGCGCACGTGGCAGACCCCAAACCCATCGTCTCAGGTCTCGGTAGGCGGGTCCGGCGGTCCGGCGGCGCGGCGGTACTCGGCGTTGATGCGCCGGGCTTCTTCGAGTTGGTCTTCGAGGATGATGATGCGGCACGCGGCTTCGATGGCGGTGCCCTGATCGACGAGCTCGCGCGCGCGGGCGGCGATGCGCAATTGGTAACGGGAGTAGCGGCGGTGGCCGCCGGCGGAGCGGAGCGGGGTGATGAGGCGGGCTTCGCCGATTGCTCGGAGGAAGCCCTGGGTGGTCCCGAGGATTTCGGCAGCCCGGCCCATGGTGTAGGCGGGGTAGTCGTCGTCGTCGAGACGGCCGTACGAATCATCTGCTGTCATTGAACCTCTCTCATGGAACGCGTTGAGGGGCCCGGATGCCGTACTGGCACCCGGGCCCCGAAGGAACTGTTACACCATCTGCCGGCCCTGGTACTTTGCCGGCCTTCTGTGTCCGCCGACCCGACCGAAAGGCTGTCGGGGTTGCGGGGATCGCGATTGCTTGACCGGAGACCACCTCACTATCGATGTCCTGCGGTACCCGGGTCCCAAGATGTCGGCCCGGGCGATCCTGATGGTGCTCGGTTCCTCCGTTCTTCCCTCAGTGATCAACTGTGTACTGCCGGTGATGCGACCTGCAAGTGGCCTAGGGAAGCGCCACTTTCGGCAGTCTTGGAATCCCACTGCCGAACTGCCCGATGCGTGCGCCCGCAGCCGACGCCTTCACCAGGGTGCTGCTCACTTGCCTTCGCTGCTGAGTACTACTGCGTCAACTGCGGTACAGCTCGTGGCGGCCCCTGATCACTGCGGGCCACCCGGTCCGGCCGTCAGTCCCGTCGCCGTCCTGCAACCACCCTGGCTACGCAACTCCACCACCGCACCGTCCTGCACACTGCAACCAGCTGTACTGCGGGTACTGCTGACCGGCAGTTCGTCTCTGCCAGGCCCTTCTGTCTCCTCTGGGCTACAGGAGAAACCATAACGACACCAGCGCCCAATGTCTACTCTGGCCACCATAGATTTTCCGCAGTGCGACGGTGAGGGAATCGGCCTCGCGTCGGGCGGAAGCGCGGGGAGCGGACCCTTTGCTGTACACGGCAGCGGTGGCGAGGAAGTCCGTCTCCTCCGGTGCGCGGGCCGCGGCCTCGAAGGGCTCGTTCGCCACATCGACCGCGGTCAGCTCACCGCGGACGAGCTCCTGTGCCAGGCCGAGGAGTACGCGCCTGCATGATGCCGAGTTCGCTCAGGGCCCGGTCGTACAGCTCACGGATCTCAGCGGGACCGTCGCGGCGCGACAGTCCGGCGAGCTCCCGGAGCGCGGGTGAGTCGTCGCCATCGGCGGGTTGCGCCCGTCGTCCGTCCACCGGGCGTCCGCCCCGGCGGCCGGCGTCGCCACGGCCTCGGACCAGGGGCCAGGTCGTCCGGATCGAGGCACGGTTCCAGGCTGCGGGCGAAGCCGCTCCTCACGGCGGTCTCCGCGTCCAGGAACCCGTGCCGGGGCAGCCCACCGGGCATGTGCCGCCCCGGCACGCGGACGAGGAGAACGCTCTCGTCCTCGGTCAGGGAGACGAGATCCACCGCCCCGGGTCCCCGTCAATCCGTCAGAGGTCCAGCAGGTGGATACGGCGGCGGGACGAGGGGGCGCCCAGGGTGATCGCGGGGCGGGTCCTGGCGGGGGTGCCGGGTACGGCGCGCTCCAGGTGGACGCGGCCGCCGAGTTCCACCAGGCCGTCCGGTGCGGGTGCGGTGAGGATCTGGGAGCCGCGGCCCTGGGCGATGTTGAGGGCGCGGTCGAGGCGGTCGGTGAGCAGGAGCGCCGCCGAGCCGGTGGCCTCGACCTCCCTGACGCCGTCACCGCGGCCCGGGAAGCCGCGGGCGCGGACCCGTCCGGCGGGCTCGTCCTCCCAGGCCCAGGCGTAGATCCATTCGCCGGGCGGCGGCACGGGCAGCGCGTCCACCTCCTCGGGCGAGTCGTACTGCCGCAGGGTGCGGGGCGGGGCCCAGGCGGGGCTGGCCTCGAGCCAGGTGAACTCGCCGTCGAGGCGGACGCCCACCACGCCGGCGGGGGTGATCAGTTCGGGGGCGTCCAGCAGCCAGGCGGCGCCCATGCAGGGGGTGCCGGCGAAGGGCAGCCGGCCGTCGGCGGAGCGGATGTCGATGATGCCCCGCTCGGGATCGTCGACGAACACGGTCTCGGTGAAGCCCGATCGCCGGGCGAACGCGACCCGCTCCTGTTCGTCGGTGACGGTGCTTCCGTCACGCACCACGGCGAGCCGGTCGCCGTGCCCGCCGGCGGGTCCGCAGAAGACCCGCACTATGTCGTAGCCGGTCATGGTCGCAGCCTGCCTCATGCCTGCGTGACGGCGGAGAGGGGAGCCGGGGCGCCGAGTGCGGCGCCCTGGAGCGAGGTGATGCGCTCGATGAGGAGGCACAGCAGCACTGCCGCGGCGAGCATGAGCGCCTCGGCGACCGCCAGCGCGGTCCGCGAGCCCGGGGCGGCCTGAGTGGTCAGCGTGAGAACGACCCCGTGCCCGATCCAGGCCGCCCACCAGAGGTTCACCTGTGTCGAGTCGCGTTTCGGGTTCCATGACGGGGAACTCGCGCGTCCGATGTCGAGGACGAACTGCCGCGGCATGAAGAAGTTCAGCACGGGGACGAACCACGACCCGATCAGCCAGCCTCTGCCCGGGAGCGCGGCCTGCGGGGCCAACACCAGGGCATTGCGCCGGGACCGGGCCAGCCACACGAGGAAGAGCACGGCCGCGATCGTCATCAGATAGACGAAGACCTGGGAGACGAGGCCGGAGGTGTGCCGGGTCGCGGCTGAGGGATGGATCTGGCGGTTCTGGACGGCCACCGCCCGGAACACGTCGACAACGGCGGCCGCGGCTATCGCCACCTGCGCGCAGCGGGCAAGGGTCAAGGGGGAGTCGGGGGACTTGCTGGACATCGTGGATGGCCTGTCTCGGGTCGTGCGCGGCTCCGGTGGACACGGGAGCGGAGCGATCATAGGGGCTGAGGGGCGCACGTGTGTACGGCTTGCGGGTCCTCATCCGCGGGGCTGTACGTCCCCCATCACATGGGCGAGCGTGCCGGCCGGGGCGGCGCGCTCGTCGGGGGGCATGCCGGGGTGGTGCCCGGCGGTCACGGGCAGGCCCGCGGACGCCGGGCCGGCGAGGGACAGGCGGGAGACGATGCGGTAGCGGTCGCCGCGGTAGAGGGAGTGCACGTACTCCACGGGGCGGCCGGCGGCGTCGCTGGTGAGGCGGTCGAAGAGCAGCGCGGGGGAGAGCACCGGCACCTGCAGCAGGCGGGCCTCCTCCTCGTTCGCGACCGTGGGTTCGATGGACTGGACGGCTTCGTGGACGAGGACGCCGTGCCGCTCCCGCAGGCAGGCGTAGAAGTCCCCGGACTCCATGTCGGCCGCCCGCAGGCCCGGCACCAGCTCGGCCGGTACGTGCAGGTACTCGACGGCCATCGGCTCGCCGTCGACGAGGCGAAGCCGGGCGATGTAGACGATCTCGGCGGCGGGCGACACCCGGAGCTTGCGGCCCACGCGGGCACCCGCCCGCACCGTGGCGAACTCCAGGACGCGGCTGAGCCAGTGGCCGGAGGCCTGCGGCAGGCTGAAGGCGTTCTTCCCCTGGGCGAGTTCCTGGGTGATCTTCGCGGGGGCGACGAACATGCCGCTCCCGTGGCGCCGGACGAGCAGTCCGGTGGTGACCAGTTCGTCGACGGCCGAGCGCACGGTGGGCCGGGAGACGTCCAGTCGCTCGCACAGGGCGCGCTCCGACGGGATCGGGGTGCCCGGTGCCTGTGACTCCACGAGTTCCAGGAGGTGGTCGCGGACCCGTTCCCGTTTCAGCGGCGACCGCGGTGCCTCACCCGTCATGCGCCCCGCCCCCTCTTCTCGGCCGTGCGGTGGATGCCGTGCCCACGAGGCTATCCAGTTGCTGACCAGTTCTCCAGCGTTTCCGGCACTCGCATAAGGTGCGGGCGCCCCGAATTCCCTTCCTGTCAGGGGACTTGACCCCTCATCTGGTCTATGCCACCTTCCCTTACCAGTGGAAGACCAGTTGCCAAGTGGTAAGCCCTCCCCCACGTGCTCCACCCGACTGGAAGGGGTCCCCATGTCAGGACCGTTCCGCACCACCGCCCGGGTCCGCACCGCCATCGCCGCCTGTACGACGGCGGGTCTCGCCTGCGCCGGACTCGTCGCGTTGCCCGCTTCGGCCGCGGCGACCACACTCACCGCGCAGTACCGGACGAGCGCGTCCGGGGCCACCGCGGACCAGGCCGAGCCCTGGCTCGAGATCACCAACCGGGGCACCTCCTCCGTACCGCTCAGCGAGGTGACCCTGCGCTACTACTTCAAGGCGGACAGCTCCACCACCGCGTACCGCTTCGCGTGCTCCTGGGCGGTCAAGGGGTGCGCCAACATCACCGGCACGTTCGGCAACCTCGCCAACCCCACCGCCACCGCCGACCGTTACCTGGAGATCGGCTTCACCTCCGGCGCGGGTTCGCTCGCCGCGGGACAGAACACCGGCGACATGCAACTGCGCTTCTACCGCGCGGACTGGCAGCGTCTGACGCAGTCCGACGACTACTCCTTCAACGGCTCCCGGACGACGTACGCCGACTGGGACAAGGTCACCGTGCAGCGCGGCGGCCCGGTCGTCTGGGGCACCGCTCCCGCCGGCAACGACCCCACGGACCCGCCCACCGATCCCCCCACGGACCCACCGACCGACCCCGACGCGCCCGCGCTCTTCGACGACTTCAGCTACACCTCCAGCAGCGACCCCGCGCTGCAGAACCACGGCTGGACCGTGAAGTCCGGCCAGGGCGGTCCCGGCGTACCGGGCGCCACGTGGTCACCGCAGGACGTCACCTTCGTGGCGGGCACCGGGGGCAACAAGGTCATGAACCTCCGCCTCACCACCGACGGCACCGCCGCCGGCACCAAGGAGAGCGAGATCCAGACCACCGCCCGCAAGTTCCGCAACGGGACGTACGCCGCCCGCGTGCGCTTCAACGACACGCCGACCGGCGGCCCCGACGGCGACCACGTCGTCCAGACGTTCTTCGCCTTCACCCCGCTCAACGCCCCGATGGACCCGAACTACAGCGAGCAGGACTTCGAGTACCTGCCCAACGGCGGCTGGGGCGAGCCGAGCAACATCATGTACACGACGTCCTGGGAGACCTACAACCCGGACCCGTGGAACGCGGTCAACACCCACTCGGAGAGCCGCCAGAGCTACGAGGGGTGGCACGACCTGCAGATCACCATCGACAACAGCGCCATCACCTACTACATCGACGGCCAGGTGTTCGGCTCCCACGGCGAGCCCTACCTGCCGGAGACCAGCCAGTGGATCGACTTCAACCACTGGCTGATCGACCTCACCGGTCAGACGGGCAGCGCCCCGCGCTCGTACAACCAGCAGGTGGACTACGTCTACTTCGTCAAGGACCAGGAGCTGACCCCGGCCCAGGTCGCCGCCAAGGTGGCCGCCTACCGCACCGCGGGCACCGCCTTCACCGACACCGTCCCCGGCAGCTGACCGGGCCCCGTGCCGCCGCCCACCGCCACAGGGGCGCGGTGGGCGGCGGCACGGACCGCCCCCTACGGAAGCGACCAGGCTTCGGTGACCGCGCCGTGTTTCACCCGGGCCTTGACGGCGCCGGGCCCGACCCAGGCCCCCGTTCGGGCCTCGGACCCCTGGTCCGCCGCGGCTACCGCGCCCGCGGCGATCAGCACGGTGGCGGCGGACAGTGCCAGAGCGGCGGCGGTGCGTCGGATCATCGTAGGTCCCCCCTCGGTCCCAGGTGTCGTCGTCGACCCTGCTCACGAGGGTACGGGGGCGCACCCGGGCGGGGATGAGTACGCGTGCTCAAGCCCGATCGGCGGAACCACTCAGTCGGTGTTCGCCCGCACGCGGACGTGCTGCTGCGGCGGTCGATGACCGCCGCAGCAGCATGTGTCGACGGGGGCGGCGTCGCCGCCCGGACGTCAGTGCAGTTGACCGTCGGGGGAGACCGACGGCGTCGTCGCCGGTTCGGCGGGGGCCGCCGCGGACGCGGAGGACGCCGCGGCCCAGGCGGCCTCGGCCGCCGCCGCCCACGCGGGGTCGGCCCAGGAGGTGTCGGCCCGTTCGTCCGGTTCGAGGACGTCCTCGCCATACAGGTCCTGCAGCCAGTTGCTCTGGTAGATCGTGTCGAGGTAGCGCTCGCCGAGGTCCGGCGCGATCGCCACCGACGTGAGGCCGGGCGCCCCGTTCTTCTCGAGCCAGCTCGTCGCGCCGCTGACCACGGTGCCCGTCGAGCCGCCGAACAGGAAGCCGCGCCGGGCCAGCCGGTGGCAGGCGCGGATGGTGTCCGCCTCCTCGACCAGGACGACCTCGTCCACGAAGGACTCGTCGAGCAGCGGCGGATGGACGCTCATTCCCAGCCCGGGGATCATCCGGCGGCCGGGCGCCCCGCCGAACGTCACGGAACCGACGCTGTCCACCGCGACGACCTTGACCGGCCGGGACCACTCGCGGAACCAGCGGGCGCAGCCCATCAGCGTCCCCGTGGTGCCGGCCCCGACGAACACGACGTCGACCTCGGGGAACTGCCGCGCGATCTCCGGAGCGGTCGTCCGGTAGTGCGCCCGCCAGTTGCCCGGGTTCGTGTACTGGCTGAGCCACACGTACCGGTCGTCCGAGGCGCAGAGCGCGCGGACGAAGTCCAGCCGCGCGCCGAGGTAGCCGCCGTGGGCGTCCGGCCCGGAGATGATGTGCACCTGGCTGCCCAGGGCCTTCATCAGCAGCCTGGTCGACAGGTTGCACCGTGCGTCGGTGACGCACAGGAACCGGTAGCCCTTGCTGGCGGCGATCATGCTCAGTGCCACGCCCAGATTGCCGGACGAGGACTCGACCAGGATCGACTCCGGAGTCAGGATCCCCTCCCGCTCGGCTGTCTCCACCATCTCGGTCGCGGCTTTGAGCTTGATCGAGCCGGCGAAGTTGAAGCCCTCGCACTTGAGGAAGAGCGACTGCCCGAAGATCGACTCGAGGTCGACGAAGAGCTGTTCCTCGTTGAAGGCCTGGGGAACGGATATGACTGTCACGATGGCCTCCTCATCTGCAGCGCCTGTCCCGTCCAGACGGGGGAGCAGCGCGTCAGCGGCCGCTGTGTCCTGCACTGATGAGCTTGCGTGGCTGGACCGTTGGTCTTTCCCGGAGGTACCTCCGCATGCGGCTCCTTGTGGTCGGTCGCCGTGGTGCCCGTCCCGGTGTCGGGGGCCCGGGCCCAGGTCCGGGGGCCCGGTGTCGTGGGGGCGGGGCCGCGGCCGTTCATCCGTACCGGCGCATTTCGTGGAAGAAGTCGTCGACGACCCGCAGCTCGCCGGAACGCGCCACCTCGTCGTAGACGTACTTGCCGACCGCGAGGTCGAGGACCCCGAGTCCGAAGGGCGAGAACACCACGGGCCGGTCCTCGCGGAGCGCCACCCGGCCGGCGATCACGTCGTCCAGCGTGCCGGCCAGGAAGTCGCGGTTGCCGGTCTGCTGCTCCGCCAGGTGCGGCGACGTGTCCGCCTTCAGGCAGTGCTCGACGTCGTCGACCACGTTGGTCGAGCCGAGCACGATCTCCGGCGTGAGGTCGCGCAGCGACATGTGCAGCACGAGCGGCTTGTGCCCGAACCAGGTCATGTCCCCCACGTGGGGCCGGCCCGCGACGGTGGCGAAGACCACCAGGTCGCTCTCCCGGACGAGCTGCTCGGGGTTCTCGTACACGGTGACGCGTCCCGGGGCGCCCGTCTGCTCGACGTAGCCGCGGAAGCCCTTGGCGCTCTCGGCCGACAGGTCGTGCACGCCGACCTCGTCGAAGTGCCAGCCCGTGCCCACCAGGTAGGTGTGGATGTAGCGGGCGATCAGCCCCGTCCCGAAGAACCCCACGCGCCGGGGGCGCCGGTCCGGGCGGCTCAGCCGGTCGGCGGCCAGGGCCGCCATCGCCGCCGTCCTGGTGGCGCTGATGATGGAGCTCTCCAGGCACGCCATCGGGTAGCCCGTGTCGTGGTCGTTGAGGATGAGCACCGCCGAGGCGCGGGGGATCCCCGCCGCCACGTTCTCCGGGAAGCTGGAGATCCACTTCAGGCCGTCCACGCGTACCTCGCCGCCGATCGAGGCCGGCAGGGCGATGATCCGGGCGGTGGGACGATCGGGGAACCGCAGGAAGTACGACGGCGGGTTCACCGAGTCACCGGCGGAGTGCAGCCGGTAGGTGGTCTCCACCAACTCCGTGATCTGCTTCTCGCGCCCGTGCAGGGCACGCTGGACCTGGACACCGGGCACCACCGCGAACGGCGGTACGATGAGCGGCCCGGAGGGCGCGGAACCCTGGGCGGCGGAGCGGTTGCTGGTCATGCGGTCGTCACCTCGACGGTCGGGGAGCAGTCGGCCAGGCGCACCGCGTCGGCCATGCCGACCAGCACTTCACGGGAGCCCTCGTAGGCCTCGCGGCTGTGAGCGGTGCGGATGTTGTCGACGAGCATCAGGTCGCCCGTCTGCCACGGCTCGCGGGCGGTGTTCGCCTCGTAGACGGTGTTGAGCAGCTGGACGACGTCCGCGCCGATCGGGTCGCCGTCGCCGAAGCGGGTGTTGAACGGCAGGCCCTCGGCGCCGTACATGTCCACGAGGTACTCGTGCACCTCGGGGTCCATCGTCCATTCGTTGAGGAACGCGATCTGGTTGAACCAGCAGCGCCGGCCCGTGACCGGGTGGCGGACGACGGCACTGCGCCGCTGGCGGGTGCGCAGGGCCCCGTCCGGCTGCCACTCGAAGGCGATGGCGTTGGCGCGGCAGTAGTCCTCGACGGCGGAACGGTCGTCGGTGCCGAAGGCCTCGGCGACGGTCGCCCCGATCTCGTCGTTGTAGCTGCGGGTGAGCAGCCAGCCCTCGCGCTCGAAGCGCTGGACCAGCTCGGGCGGCAGTGCCTCGAGCACGGCCGGTGCGTCGGCCACCGCCGTCGCCCCGCCCTTCTCCGGCGCGGTCAGACAGGCGAACATCATCATGCCGGGGAACTCGAGCCGGTAGCTCAGTTCGTGGTGCATGCACATCGGCTGGTTGGGCGGCCAGTTGGAGGAGGAGTACAGGCCCTCGGCGTAGGTCTGCCGGGACGCGAAGGCCTCCTTCTCGGCGGTCAGCCGGCCGGCCAGCCGCCGGACGACGCCTGCGGCCTTGTCCGCGGCGGTCAGGCCGAGGCCGCGGATCAGGACCGAGCCGTGCTCGGCGACGACCGCGCGCAGCGCGTCGCGGTATCCGTCGGCCCAGCCCGCCGGGTCCTCGACGGCCCCGGTGCGCAGGATCGGGGGTGAGCCGGGCCGCAGCTCGAGGTCGAGCAGGGACGGAGGGGAAGCTGAGGTCGACAACTGCGTCTCCTCTCGGTTCGCGTTCATGGGGAGGCCAGGAGTTCGGCGGCGCGCAGGACCGCCTGCGCCACCTCGTCCGGGCAGGTGCGGGGGAAGTGGTGGCCGCCGCGGGCGAGCTCGTACAGATCGACGTGCTCGGCCAGCAGCCGCCATTCGCGGTACCGGCGGGAGTGGTCCGCCGTGTACGGGTCGTCGGCGGCGACGACCACGGTGACCGGCGCGGACAGCCGCACCGGCGGTGCGGAGTCGAGGGCGTCGGCGAAGTATCGGTGGGCCGCCACGCAGTCGTGGCGGTAGGCGGCGGCGACGTGCTCGGCACGCGTCCTGTCCAGCTCGGCGAGCTGGCCGTAACCGCCGTCGCCGCTCAGCTCGGCGGCGATCTCGGCGTCGCTGCGGCCGGACAGCGCCTCGGCCGCGGCGCGCCGCCCGGCGGAGTCGCCGAGCAGCTGCGCGCCGAGGAACACGCGCTGGACCTCGACGCCCCGTTCCTGCAGCCGCCGGGCGGTCTCCACCGCGAGGGCGGTGCCCGAGGAGTGGCCCCACAGCAGGATCCGGGACAGTCCGCGGCCGGCGATCTCCTCGACCACCGCGTCGGCCACCTGCGCCATCGGGGCGAACGCCTCGTGGCGGGCGGCCGGGTCGTGGCCGGGCAGTTCGACGGCGTAGACCGCGCAGCCCGCGGGCCGCAGGGCCGCGGCCAGCGGCCGGAAGTTCACCGCGTTGCCTCCGGCGTACGGGAAGCACACCAGGGCGCCGTGCGGCTCGCCGTCCGGCTCCGACAGGGCCTGCAGCAGTCCGGGCCGGGCCGCCGTCCGGCCGTCGACGACCTCGGCGAGGTCGGCGAGGACGGGGTGGGCGGTGACGTCCTTGAGGGAGACCGCGCGGTCCAGCAGGATCGCCAGCCGCACAGCCGACAGGGAGGTGCCGCCGCGGTCGAAGAAGTGGTCCCGGCGCCCGATCCGCTCCTGCGGGATGCCGAGCACCGTCGACCACGCCTTCGCCAGGCGCAGCTCGGCGGGAGTGGCGGGGGCCTGCCCGTCCGGCTCCGCGGAGTCCCGCTCGGAGCCCTCCTCCGCGGCCAGCGCCGTCAGGGCCTTGCGGTCGATCTTGCTGTTGGCGGTCAGCGGCAGGCTCTCCCTCCAGTGGAAGGCCGCGGGCACCATGTAGGCGGGCAGGGAGGCCGCCAGGTGTTCGCGCAGCGTGTCCGCCGCCACGGGCGCGGGACCCGAGTAGAAGGCGACCAGCTGGCTGCCGTCCTCGCTGACGACGACCGCGCCGTCGCGCACGCCCGGCGCATGGACCAGGGTGTTCTCGATCTCGCCGATCTCGATGCGGAAACCGCGGATCTTGACCTGGTGGTCCTTGCGGCCGAGGAACTCCAGCGTGCCGTCCGGGTGCCAGCGACCGTAGTCGCCGCCTCGGTACAGCCGCTCACCGGACCGGTGGGGGTCGGTCAGGTACGTCTGGCGGGTGCGCTCGGGGTCGTTGATGTAGCCGCGGCCCACGCAGACGCCGGAGAAGACGACCAGACCCGGCGCGCCCAGCGGCACCGGGGACAGGTGCTCGTCGACGACGTACACGCGGACGTTGTTGACGGGCCGGCCCAGCGGCACCCAGTCGGTGTCCGGGACCCGGTCCATCACCGCGTGGTTGGTGTCGTCGCTGGTCTCGGTCAGCCCGTAGGCGTTGACCAGCTTCACACCGGGCCGGGCGGCGAACCAGCGCCCGATGAGGTCCTTCTTCAGGGCCTCGCCGGTCACCGACACGCAGCGCAGGTCCGGCAGTTCGCGCGGCTGCCGCTCCAGTGCGGACAGCACGACGTCCAGGTAGGAGGGGACGAGCTGGACGACGTTCGCCCGTCCCTCGACGACCTTGTCGAGGAAGCGGTCGGCGTCCAGGATCGTCTCCTGCTCCACCAGCAAGGTGCGTCCGCCGACGAGCAGCGCCGAGACCAGCTGCCACAGCGAGATGTCGAAGCACTGCGGGGCGGTCTGCGCGACCACCTGCCCCTCGCCGATGCCGAGGTCGTCGATCTTGGCGTAGAGGTGGTTGAGGAAGCCCGCGTGCTCGCACATCGCGCCCTTGGGCTCCCCGGTCGACCCGGAGGTGAAGTAGATGTACGCCAGTTGGTCGCGGGCGACGGCCACGCGCGGGTCCTCGCTCGGGTGGTCCTCCGCGTAGGCGTCCTCGACCGGCAGCCGCTGCACCTCGGGGAGCGCGGACAGGGCCTCGTCCAGGGTGGCGGTGCTGCCGCGCTCGGTCAGCACCATGCGGCACTCGGCGCGGGTCAGGGTGCTCCTGATACGGCCGGCCGGGAAGTGCGGCTCGATCGGCAGGTAGGCACCTCCGGCCTTGAAGACCGCCAGCACGGACGCGAGCCAGTCCAGGTTCCGCTCGGTGACCACCGCGACGACGCCCTCGCGTTCCAGACCGCGCGCCAGGAGGGCGTGGGCCAGGCGGTTCGCGCGGGCGTTGAGGTCGCCGTACGTCCACTGGCGGTCCCCGTGGACGGCGGCGACCGCCTCCGGGTGAGCCCGGACCCGCTCCTCGAACAGCTCGTGCATCCGCTGGTCCGGCAGCTTCCTGTGCGGCCCGGCCATCCCGCTGAGCTGCAGCCGGCTCTCCTCGGCCGACAGCAGGCTCTTGCGGGTGTGCTCGGCGTCCAGGTCGGCGGCGATCCGCGCCAGCGCGGCCACGTGGTAGCCGGCGACACGGGCCGCGGCGTCCTCGTCCATGACGTCGGTGGCGTAGCGCAGCCGCAGCGACAGGCGTCCGTCGCGGTCCGAGGCACCGACCCAGAGCACGGTGCCGGGGGCGAGCTCGACACCGCCGCCGGACAGGTCGAAGACCGTCTCGAAGAGCGGCTCGGTCAGGTCGAGTTCCTTGCGGAGCGCGTCGACCGGGAAGTCCTGGAAGGCCAGTACCCGCGACTCGGCGCCGTGCGCGTCCAGCAGCAGGGACCGCCACGAACCGGGGCCCGCCGGCAGCCGGCACGGCAGCACCGCGCCGCCCGCGGCGACGTAACCGGTCACGACGTCGGTCTCGCCGCAGAGCGCGGCCAGCACCTTGGCGTGCGCGGCCAGCAGCACCGAGCCCAGCGGGACGGCGACCTCGTCCGCCACACGGCGCACGGACGCCGTGAGGCCGTCGGGGATCGCCACCACGTGCTCGGCGGCACCGGTGACCGGCTCGGAAGTCCAGCGGGGGATCGCGGTGAACCCGCCCTCGGCGAGCACTCCGCGCCAGAACTCCCGTCCGGCGTGCACTGCCACGTCCATCGAACTGCCTCCACTCGCGGTTTCCACGGGGCTACACACCGCTGATCAGCGCGGTGGCGCGATCGCCGCCGCTGTCGGGGGTCTTCGGGTTCTCGGGCATCTCCCGGGCGGGGTTGCCGCCCCACCGGGCATGCGCGGGGAGTTCCTCGCCCTTCATCACGAAGGAGTCCGGTGCGATCACGACGCCGTCGCCGACGGTCACGCCGTAGTGGACGAGGGCGGCGACCCCGAGGGTGCAGCCGGCACCCAGCGTGCTGTGGTCGGACTTGAAGGCGCCGTCCTCCTGCGAGTGGCTCTGGATCACGGTGCCCGCGTTGAGCGTGCAGTCGTCGCCGATGGCGGCCAGGGAGCGCTCCGGGAGGAAGAGGCCGTCGTCGAAGACCCGGCGCCCGATGCGCACGCCGAGCAGACGCCAGACGACGTTCTTGTACGGGGTGCCGTTGAGGACGTTCAGGTACTCGGTCGCGGCCGTCACCTTCCAGTAGCGTTCGTGCCGCCAGAAGTCGAGGTCGTAGATCGAGCAGTACAGCGGACGCAGACCGCGGAACCTGGTGACGATGCGCTCGCCGAGCACGATGTAGGCGACGGTGACGACCATGACCACGACGTTCGCGACGGCCAGGGCGGCGACGCCGTACGTGGGGTAGAAATCGGCGGCGCAGGAAGCCGTCAGCGCGACCAGGAAGAGCAGCAGCCACTGCAGCATCAGATGCAGCACCGCGGTGCCGGTGTTGTGCCTGTTCTTGTCGGACAGCAGGCGCCGGAACGCGTCGCCGTCCTTCAGGTGGTCGAACCTGCTGTCCCGGTCCACCGTGCGGGGGATCTCGAAGCTGGGCGAGCCCAGCAGCCCGACGTTCTCCCGGACCGGTCCCTCGACGGGGACCATGACCTTCGTGGCCAGCAGGCAGTTCTCGCCCGTCCTGCCCTGGGGCGGATAGGCGATGTGGTTGCCCAGGAAGTTGTGCGGGCCTATCGCCGTCCGGGTGACGCGGAAAGAGGTGCTCGAGTAGTCGGCATTCATGATGGACAGTCCGTCGGCGACCATGGTGCCGCTGCCGACCTTGCTCAGGAACGGATTCTCGTGCTTCACCTCGGTGCCGAAGTTCGAGCCGGTCTGCTCCACCGGCGACAGGTCGTATCCGATGGCGCGCAGGTAGTGCACGACGGCGGAACTGTCGCCGAACAGGACGCGGAAGAACTTCCGGTTGGTGAGGAAGCCGATGCTCCGGTGGACCCCGTAGCGGAACCCGTAGAGCGGGTGGACGGTGTCGGGCTTCACGAGCGGGTGCAGCAGTCGCGGCACGGTGACGACGAGCAGCAGGCCGATCAGCAGCGCCCCGCAGAAGAGCGCGAAGGAGACGGCCAGGGCGTCGGCGTAGAAGGTCCACGTCGTCAGGGCCATCGGGCCCGGCTCCAGCAGGGAGGCCAGCCGCGGGACCGCCGCGAGCAGGATCGCCACCCCGCCGACGGCGAGCGGGACCGAGACGCACACGAGGATCAGCAACTGCGTCAGGCAGTAGGTGACGCGGCGGCTCCTGCCGAACTCCACGGGGGCGACCACGCGGTAGTCCGCCGCGCCCGGCTGCGCGGGGGAGCCGTGCCAGCGCTCGCCGGCGGGGACGGTCTGGCCGGTGTGGAGCGAGGAGGCGTGGCCGAGTTGGGCGCCGTCGCCCATGGAGGTGCCGATGTCGAGCACCGTCACCTCACCGATCAGCACGTCCTTGCCGAGGGTGACCGGGCCGGTCTGGATCGCGCCCGAGTGGCCGCGGTAGCAGGAGAAGTACGAGTCCTTGCGGATCACCGTGCCGTCGCCGATGGTCAGCAGGTCGGTGCAGACCGGGACGTGCTTGGAGAAGACGGCCACGCCGCGGCCTATTCGCGCGCCCAGCGCCCGCAGGTACAGCACGTACAGCGGTGAACCGACGAACAGGACCATGGGGTTCGCCCGGATGAGGGTCCGCACGCACCAGAAGCGGAAGTACGCCAGGCTCCAGATGCGGATCTCCTGCGGCTTCCACCGTCCGACCAGGAGCCACTTGCCCGCGATGGGCAGGGCACAGAGGCCGGCCAGGGCCGCGGCGCCGAACGCCACGGACCGCAGGTACATGCCGAAGGGGCTCGTGCCGGCGGATATCCACTCCGCGCCGCTCATCACCACGAGCGCGGCCAGGTACGAGTAGCCCAGGAAGAACAGGGCCTGCAGCACACCGCAGAGCACATAGCGCGGTGTGCCCCTCGCGGCAGCCGCCTCGATCGCTTCCGGGACCGGCACGTCGGCGAGGGCCGACGCCGCGGCGGGGGCCTGGGCGGCGGCCGGCGCGGCGTCCGCGAAGGCCGCCGCGAGGCTTCTGATCGTCGGATACCGGTAGATGTCCTTCATCGACACCGACGGCAGATCCTGGTGCTTCCGCACCCGGGCGCAGAAATGCGCCATCACCAGGGAGTCGGCACCCATCTCCGTGAAGAAATGGCTGTCGGCCGACACCCGGTCCGTGTGCACGACGCCCGCCAGAATGTCGGCGAGAATCCTTTCCGTGCCGTCGGCCGGGGCGGCGTAGGGACGCCCGGTGGTTGAAGATTCATCGGGATCCGAAGCGGGATCCGACGCCAGGACCTCTGCAGATTTTTCCACGATGTGAGCTCCTTGAGGAAAAGTCGACCACGGGCGGCCGGTAAGGCCGGTACCCGGTGTCCCTCGCGCCCCGGCTGGGCCGGAGCGAGTAATCCGGAAGCCATGCGGTCGTGAGCTCTTCTCTCGCCATACAACCATATGTCGCTCCTCGTAGTCTCCGCCGTCCTCGTTCGGACTGCCACTCGAAGATGATCGAAGTGGCATGTCGCGACCTCGGACTGCGCAAATGCTCGCGAAGGCGCGACGAATCGACGAGTACCGTTCCGGAAAGCCGGAAAAACCATCGATTCGAAAGGTTGCGGGAAAGTCGCGGAGATGCGATAAGCGCTACCGAGAGTGGTCGTCCCGGTCAAGAGAGTTAAAAGGCGACGGGTATTCGCTGAAGCCTCGTCATATGGCCGGGCCCGCCCGCGCCCAGACGGCGCGGGCGGGCCCGGTGGTCACCGGCAGTCGTATGTGAAACCCGTGGTGACGGCGCGGTGGCCGGGGGTGGTGATGCGCAGTTCCGCCTGCGCCCGGTACGTGCCCTGACCGCGGAAGGTCCACAGCAGGTGCAGCCGGGCCTCGTGGCGGCCGCGGGGAACCTCCTCGTACAGCACGTCGGAGGAGGTGCCGTCGTTGCGTAGCCATCGGTAACCGATAGTGCCCGGGCGGCCGTTGGTCGTGACCACCGCGACGAGGTCGACGGTGGTGTCGCAGGGGGGCGCCGACGGGGAGGCGGTCACCGTCACCCCCCGCACCGCGAGGCCCGGGCCGAAGCGCTGCCAGGCGAGGAAGAGCAGCACCGCCGCCAGCACCGTCGCGGCCAGTGCGTACCGCCGCGGCCACCTGCGGCCTGCCGGCCTCGGGGGCGGGGGCGGGGTGATCAGGCCCCGCCAGACCTCGGCGGCGATGTTCGCACGGGCCGCCGCGGCCGGTGTGACACCGGGGCCGAACCGCATCACGTCGCCCTCGACCCGGTCCGGGAGGACGACGCTGTGGCCCGCCTTCACCGTCGGTACCGCCCCTTCGGCGCTGACCGTGGGTTCGAGCCGTGCCGTCGGCGGTGTGGACGGCGCCCAGTGCTCGGCGAGGACGGTGGCGCTGTACTCGGGCTCGGCCGCCGCCCGTACGGGTTCGGGGTCGTGGGGCGAGGCGTCCCGTGGTGCCGCGTCAGCCGGCGGTGCGTCCGCGGGGCCGAGGTGAAGGGTGCGGTCCGTGCGGTCCGTCTCCTCCGGCGGAAGACCGGGCGACCCGTTCACGTGATCACGCAGCCGCGGGTGAGGATCTGCTGGAACGACTGGCCGTTGGCCGCCGCCGGCCCGGTGGTCGCGAGCGCTCCGAACCAACAGCCGCTGCCCCGGGGGAACGTGTGGTCGGCGGTGAACGTGTAGGAGGTCGAGCCGCTGCGGGTGAAGGTCTGCGCGCCGTCGGCGGTGCCGCGCTCCCCCTTCGCGTCACTCGTGTACCAGGCGACCGTGACCGTCACCGGGCGTGCGTCGCTGGCGCGCACCTGGATCGTGGCCGCGGCGCTGAATACACCCGTCTGGGCGAGCGAGGTGACGGAGACGTCGCTCACGCTCACCGGCGGTGTCGGTGACGTGGAGGGCGACGCCGGCGGCGTGGTCGTCACGGACGCGGAAGCCGTGGCCGAGACCGTCGTGGTCGGTGTCGGCGCGGTCGGCGCTGTCGGCGTGGTGACGGCGGTGGGCCCGGTGGCTGCCGGGCCGCTCTCCGTCTGCGAGGGCGACGCACTCGTCGGACCGGGCGAGGGACTGCCCGGTGGAGCCGCCGTCCCCGGCGTGGCGGAGGTGCCGCGCGGAGTCGCTCTCGTCGTTTCCCCTGTCCAGTTGGCGGTCGTCTGCCGTGGGGCCTCGCCCGAGGCCACCGCGGCGAAGGTCAGCAGTCCGGCGACGATCAGTCCGCCCACCGCGGCGAGCATGCCCTGACGTGTCAGGCGCCGCGCGCCGCCGCGGACCAGGGTGGTGGCCAGGTCGGCCGTCCCCGGCGCCGGTCCCGCGGAAGGGAACAGCAGCGGCAACAGCGCCGCGAGCGCGGCGAGCCTGCGCTGCCCTCGCTCCTCCCAGTCGCTTCCGTAGGCCGCTCCCGCGATCACCTCCAGTTCCGCGACGAACGCCTCGGCGTCGGTGGGACGCTCCTGCGGGTCCTTCGCCATTCCGCGGAGGATCAGGCCGCGTACCGCCTCCGGAGCCCGCTCCACCGGCACCGGGGCCTCGATGTGCTGTACGGCCAGTTCGGCGAAGTTGTCGCCCCGGAAGGGCCTGCTGCCGGTGAGGCACTCGTAGAACGTCGCCGTCGCCGCGTACACGTCCGTCGCGGGCGACGTCGCACGCCCGTCCCACTGCTCGGGGGCCATGTAGGCGGGCGTTCCCGCCACGGACCCGTCGGACCCGCTGCGCAAGGCGATACCGAAGTCGACCAGCTTCGACGATCCGTCCGCCGCGACCAGCACGTTCTCCGGTTTGTAGTCGCGGTGCACCACACCGGTGCGGTGGGCGGCGCCGAGGCCGAGCAACGACCCCTTGAGCACCACCAGGGCTGCCTCGGGTCCGGTCGCTCCTTCCTGTCGGAGAAGCGTCCTCAGCGGTAAGCCGTCGACCAGCTCCATGACGATCGCGGCACCCTGGGGACCCTCCACGTACTCGTACAGACTGACGACATACGGTGTATCGAGACCTCCCAGCAACTGTGCCTCGGCGCGGAACTCCTGGAGGAACTCCGGATCGGCCCGGAGTTCGTCGCTCAGGTACTTGATCGCGACGGGCGCTGACGTGGCGTCATGGGACGCGAGCACCACACGCCCGCTGGCGCCCGAGCCCAGCTCTCTGGTCTCGGTGTACCCGGGAGCCCTCCAGCCGCTCATTGAGTTGTCCCCCCTGAACGTGGCGCGGTGCCGGCGACCGCGTCGACTTCTCCTCAACAGACACGATTCCTCCGCGACCGGTTCCCGGGGAACCCCCCACCCGGCTGAACACCCCCCGCCGACCGTCCGTACTACGGGGGGACGTGCGTTCCGATCAACCGAACGGCAACAGGGGAGGCGGCCTGTATGGCCCCATCGCGCCACGTGCTCAGCTCCGTCGTCGCAGGCACGGCCGTCGTGCTGCCGCTGGCCCTGGCGGGGCCGGCCGCGGCCCACGGCGCTCCGGTGTCCCCGGTCAGCCGTGCCGCGGCGTGCGCGTCCGGAAGCGGACAGTACGTGGGGACGGCCGCCTGCCGTGCCGCCGCCGCCGCCAACGGCGGGAGCCGGCCCTTCGCGGACTGGGACAACCTCCGGGTCGCCGGGGTCGCCGGCCGCGACCGCCGGGTGATCCCGGACGGCAGGCTCTGCAGCGGCGGGCTGGCCGCCTTCCGCGGTCTCGACCTACCGCGCACCGACTGGCCGGCCACCCGCCTGACGCCGGGCTCGGCCTTCACCATGGCGTACGGCACGACCATCCCGCACCAGGGCACGTTCCTGCTGTATCTCACCAAGGAGGGCTACGATCCGACCCGGCCGCTGACCTGGTCGGCGCTGGCGAGCGACCCCTTCGTGAAGGTCACCGACCCGCCCGTGTCCGGCGGCGCCTACCGCATCGGCGGGCGGCTGCCCTCGGACCGCACCGGGCGGCACGTCCTCTTCACGATCTGGCAGAACTCCTCGACGCCCGACACCTATTACTCCTGCTCGGACGTCGTCTTCCCGGCCGCGGCCAAGGCGCCGGCCAAGCCCGCCGAGCCGGCGAAGCCCGCCAGGCCCTCGGCGACGGCGGCCTCCGCGAGCCCCGCGGCCACGGCCTCCCGGGACGCGGCGTCCCCCTCCGCCGCCCGGACCTCCGAATCCGCCGCGGCCGCCCCGGCCTCCCCCCGGGACGCGGTCCACAGGCCGGCCACCCGGCCCGTGGCCGCCGAGAGCGAGGGACCGGGACGCACACTGCTGGCCCTCGGCAGCGCCACCCTGCTGGGCGGCATGGCCGCGATCGCCCTGCTGTTCCGGCTGCGCCGCTCGCCGGGCACCCGGCGCCGGTAGGCCGGGCCCCCCGGGGCCGCTCGGCCGGGGCGTGGGATCCTTGCCTGGTGTCCTCGCCCGATCATGCCGGTGCCGTGTTCTTCGACGTCGACGGCACCCTCGTCCCGGGTACGAGTTCGTCCCTCCATCTGGCCGGCTTCCTCGGCCACCGGGAGGAGCTGGCCCGGGCTGAAGAGGCCTACGCAGTTGGTGAACTGAACAACCGTCAGGTATCCGAGCTGGATGCCGCGGGCTGGGCGGGGGTTCCCGTCGAGCGGGTCTCCGGCTGGCTCGACGGGCTTCCCCTGGTGCCGGGCATCGCCGAGACCGTCGCCTGGTGCCGGCGGAACGGGCTGGTGCCCATCCTGGCGACCCTCGCCTGGTCACCCGTCGGCGGTCATCTGGCCGGGCGGTTCGGCTTCCACGCGTTCGGGGGGCCGCGCCTCGAGACGGCCGACGGCCGGTTCACGGGCCGGGTCGCCCGGCACTTCGACGAGTACGACAAACGGGATGTCGCCCTCGCGCAGGCAAGGCAGTTGGGGCTGGATCCCCGAGAGTGCGGGGCCGTCGGGGACAGCCGTTCCGACCTCCCGCTGTTCGCATCCGTCGGGTTGAGTGTGGCGTTCAACGCCTCGGCGGCAGCACGCGCCGCGGCAACCGTCACGGTGGACGGCGCCGACCTGCGAAGCGCGCTTCCCGCCCTGGCCCGCATGGTCTACGCCAGCGGTCGACGGCCCTGAGGGCGCCCGCCTACCGCAGAGGTTCGCTGAGCTCGACGGAGCGCAGAGCGGCCGCCAGGGCCTGTTCGTCCCCGACGTCCAGGGCTGTGTCGGTCAGTTTGAGGACGTGCTCGTCGCCGTGTGCCAGGGCCCGTTCGAAGACCTCCTCGGGGGTGAACGTGCCCGGCGGGGCGTACGCGACGGGCGCGTCCGGCGCGTACATCGCGGTCACCGCCGCGGAGGCCGTCCAGGCGGCCCGCAGGCTCGGCACCCACAGGGCGCGGGGGAGGGCGGGCAGGGTGCGCAGGACGGCATTGGGGGCCGTGGCGGCGTGGACCAGCATCGTCTCCTCACCGTGGCCGTGGGTGGCGTACCGGTGGGTGGCCGCCCGCACCAGTTCGGTCAGGCGGGTACGGGCCTCGTCCGGGTCCGTGACGGAGGCCGCCCACACCGGCAGACCCGTGACGCGGCCGAGGCGCGCCGGGAAGCCGCCGTCCCGTACGGCGATGGGCGCCACCGCGTCGAGAGCCGCGGCCGCGCCGCCCGCGCCGGGCAGCGGGGCGAGCTCCGTGACGGGGTGGTGGCGGGCGGCCCAGTACCCGAGGCCGTGGGCGAGTTCCGCCAGACGGGGCGCGGTGGTCTCACCGGCCAGCAGGGTGCGTACGGCGTGGCCCACCCGGATCACCGGGTGCGTCGAGCCGCCGTACATGCCGGGCAGCAGCCGCGGCCACCACTGCGTGAGCACCTCTCGCCAGGGGCGCTCGGCGATCTCGCGCCCGAAGTAGTCGATCCAGTCGGCGGCGCGCCGCGGATCGCCGAGTGCGGAGCGCCAGCCGGCGGCCGTGACCGGCTCGACGCCGGAGGGGAACTCCTCGAGCTTGCGCGCGTACAGGTCGAGCCAGCGGTGGACGGAAGCGGCCTGCCCGCGAGCGGTGAGGGCCTCGACGGCCATCGGCGCGTGGTTGGTGAGCCGCCCGAGTCGTTCGGGCCCCGATCCGTGCAGCCGCTGGAGCGCCTCGTCCAGGGTCCCTGTCGTATCCATGGCCAGGACAGTAGGCGTCTCGCCAGGGCGGCGTAACCGGCCGCAGACGTAGGACCCCGGCCCTGGTCCGCCGCCCGGCACGCTCCTGCCCGGTGCCGTGGCCCTACGGTGCCGGGACGAGGCCGTCGGCGACGAGGCCGGCCAGGACGGCCTCGCCGAGCGCCTGCACCGCTGACTGAGGGCGCACCATCACGGTGAACTCCTTGATCAGGCCCGCCTCGTCGACCTGCAGCAGGTCGATGCCGTGGATGCTCCTGCCGTCCACGGTGGCGCGGAACACCAGCACGGTCGACGGCGCACCGGTGCCGTCCGCGGCGGTCTCGACCGTGCCGTCCAGGCTCCCCACGTAGTGGAAGTCCTCGAAGGTGCGCAGCAGGACGCCGAAGAGCCCCATCACCATGGGCTTGCCCTCGAACGGGGTGAACTTCACGGGGCTGTAGAGGCGGACGTCGTCGTGGAACAGCTCCTCCAGCGCGCTGAGATCGCTGCGCTCGACGGCGGACCGGAAGCGTTCGGCGGCGGTCATGGCTCCTCCTGGTCGTCCGGCACCGGACACCGGCACTCAGAAAATTGATTAGTCAGTTTCTTGAGTACCATGAGGAGCGTCCACACGGAAGAGCACGCACGCCGGAACAGGCGGACGGAAGGGGAGCCGGGATGGCCCTGCGGCACGCGGTCCTGGCCGCACTCCTGGACGGGGAGCTCAGCGGCTACGAGCTGACGAAGGCGTTCGACATCGGTGTGGCCAACTTCTGGCACGCCCTGCCGCAGCAGCTCTACGCCGAACTGGCCAGGCTGGAGAAGGAGGGGCTGATCGCGGGCCGGGAGGTCGTCCAGGACGGCCGGCCCAACAAGCGCCTCTTCCGCGTCACCGAGGGCGGGTTCGGCGAGCTGGAGCGCTTCGCGGCGGCGGTCGGCAAACCCTCCTTCATCCGCGACGACCTTCTGGTGGCGGTGCAGGCCGCCGACGTCGTCGACGCCGGGCAGCTGATCGCCCGGCTCGGCGAGCGGGCCGCCTTCGCCGACGCCAAGATCGAGCTGTTCGAACGGCTTCTCGCGCGGATGCGCGGAGACCGCAGCGAGGAGGAGTTCCTCGGCCGCGGCCGCCGCGTCGGCCCGTACCTCACCTGTCTGCGGGGCCTCGCCTTCGAGGAGGGCAACCGGGACTGGTGCCGGCGGGCCGCCGAGGTCCTGCGGCGGCGGGCCCGCGTCGCGGAGGAGCGCTGACGGCCCGCCACGCCCGGCTCAGGCCGCCCGCAGCGCGGCCGTCAGCCAGGCGACCGCCGGGGACAGCGCGGGGGGTGCCTCCTGACCGCCGACCCGCGCCAGCAGGTGCCAGTAGCGCTCGTAGCGGGAGTCGTGGGAGATCTCCAGCCGTTCGGCCAGCCACGCCCGGAACTCCGGGCCGTCCGTACGGCCGGACAACTCGGCGTAGGCGGCGACGAGTTCCTCCACGACCGGCCGGGTCGGCGGCGAGCCCGGGTCGATGTGCGCCGTCATCGCGCCGCCCGCCCGCTCGCGCAGCAACTCTGGGAGCTGACCCACCGTCTCTGCCTCGACGGGCCGGCCTGGCCCGGGCCCGGCGCCCTCGACCTCACCGTGTACGGAACGGCCCTCTGCCTGCCGGCTCTCCACTTCGCCGGGACGGGCGCGGTCCTGCTGCGCCGCGGCTTCACGGGTGCCGCGGGAGTGCAGACGGTCTTCCTGACGGGGTGGCTGGTGTCGGCCTCGGTGCTCGCCCTGAGGCTGCTCCCGTCGTGACCACCGCGCCGCGCCTCACCAGGCCCTGGCCTCGCGCAGCAGCAGGTCGCGGACGAGGCCGAGGTGCGGGTGGTGGCCGGCGCCCGGGCGCTGGACGAGGTGGGCGGTGTTGAAGGGCGGGTCCTCGGGTTCCAGCAGCGCCACGAGCGTTCCCTCGGCGAGAGCGGCGGCGCACAGGTAGCGGGGGAGGACGGTGAAGCCCGCGCCCGCGGCGACGGCGGCCAGCACGCCCCGCAGGTCGGGGACGGTCACGGCGGCCTGACCGGTGAGCCGGCGGCCGAACACATGGCGCCAGTAGCGGCGGGCGATCGGCAGGTCCTCGGCGTACGAGACGAGCGGGACGCCGCTCAGCACGCCGGGGCCGCCGGACGCCACGTCCAGCCGGGCGGCCCGCGACGGGGCGGCCACCAGCACGAACTCCTCGTCCATCAGGGGGACGGCGGTGAGCAGCCGGCCGCGCGGGCGGTGCGTGGAGATCACCAGGTCGTGCTGTCCGGCCCGCAGCGACTCCAGCAGGTCGTCGGTGAGCCCGGTACCGATCCGCAGCCGTACGCCGCGCTCGACGAGCGGGGCCAGGGCCGGCAGCACACGCTCGCACAGCAGCTCCGCCGGGCCTCCGAGGCGGACCGGCTCGGCCGGGACGTCCGGGTCGCCGTGCCCGCGCTCGGCGACGGCGGCGAGCGCGTCGAGCGGTTCGGCCACCCGGCCCGCGAGCTCGTCGGCGAAGGGCGTGGCGGCGACCCCGCGGGGCAGCCGCTCGAAGAGCTCCCGGTCGAGCTGCGCCTCGAGCGCACGGATCTGGGTGGTCACCGTCGGCTGGGAGAGTCCCAGCAGGCGCGCGGCCGCGGTGAACGAGCCGGCGCGGTGCACCGCCAGGAACGTGCGCAACAGGGTCAGGTCCAGCGGCCCGCCTCCGGCGCCGCCGCCCCCGTGCCCCGGGCGCCTTCCCGCAGACCCATCGGAATCCGTATGGCTCATGATGGCGATCCTATTGGAAACCGATGGGTGACCCGTCCTACCGTCGTGCTGTCCGGCCCGCCCCGACGCGGGCCGGCGGCAACCGAGCACCCCAAGGAGACCTCACATGGCGAAGATCCTGTTCGTCCTGACCGGCGCCTCGTCCTGGACGCTGTCCGACGGCACCGAGCACCCGACCGGCTTCTGGGCGGAGGAGGCCGTGACCCCGCACCGCGTCCTCACCGCAGCGGGGCACGAGGTCGTCGTCGCCACCCCGGGCGGCGTCGTACCGGCCGTGGACCGCGGGAGCCTCGACCCCGCGTTCAACGGCGGTGAGGAGGGCGCCCGGGCGGTCGCCGAGGAACTGGAGGCGATGACGGCCCTGCGGCACCCGGTCAAGCTGGAGGAGGCGGATCTCGGCGACTACGCCGCGGTGTTCTACCCCGGGGGGCACGGCCCCATGGAGGACCTCGCCGTCGACCCGGTCTCCGGACGCCTGCTGACCGACGCCCTTGACTCGGGCAAGCCGCTCGGCGTCGTCTGCCACGGCCCCGCGGCCCTGCTCGCCGCCGAACGAGCCGACGGCGGCTGGCCGTTCGCCGGCTACCGGCTGACCGGCTTCACCAACGCCGAGGAGACCCAGGCCGGGCTGGCGGACCGCGCCCCCTGGCTCCTGCAGGACCGGCTGGTCGCCCTCGGGGCGGACTTCCAGGAGGGCGAGCCCTGGACGCCCCACGTGGTGGCCGACCGCAACCTGATTACCGGTCAGAACCCCGCGTCGTCCGGCCCGCTGGCCGAGCGCCTGCTCGCCGCGCTCGACTGAGGCTGGACCGGCCCGCCCGGTGCCCGGAGGATGGGGGCCATGACGGTGAACAGCGTGGCCGCCGCCGAGGCCCTGGCCCGCCTGGCGCACGAGGGGCAGACCGACCGCATCGGCGTGCCCTACATCGAGCACGTCCGGGCGGTCGCGGCGGGGCTCGCCGCCTTCGGCCCGGAACTGCAGATGGCCGGGCTCCTGCACGACGTCATCGAGGACACCCCGTGGACCGCCGGACGGCTGCGCGCCGCCGGCGTCCCGGAGCGTGTCGTCGGCATCGTCGAGCAGGTCACCAACCAGCCGGGCGTGCCCTACGAGGACAAGCTGCGGCGGATCGCCGCCTCCCGCGACGCGGCCCTGGTCAAGATCGCCGACAACGCCCACAACAGCCATCCGGACCGGGCCGCGCGCCTCGACGAGGCGCAGCGGCTGCGGCTGGCCGCCAAGTACCGCCGCGCACGGGCCGTTCTGTGGCCCGCGGTGCCCCGCGAGGACGTCGCGGTCATCCTCGCGGTCGTCAACTCCGCGCTGCTACCGGATCTTCCGCCGGCCGGCGGACCGCGGTGACCACCCGCTGCAGGCCGGCCAGCCAGATCGCGGCGTCGACGGCGTAGTACAGCAGCGGGTCCGGTGCCCGGCCGCCCGACGCCGCGCAGACGTCCGCGATGACGGTGCGGTCCGTGGGCACGCTGCGCCGCGGGGACTCGTCGGGCGGCGGACGCATGGTCCCCGAACGCAGGTCGTACGTCAGCGGCAGCGTCGTCAGCCGCAGATGGTGCGCCGCGTCCCGCAGGTGCGCGGCGCTCAGCGGCCAGGCCGCCAGCGCACCCGGAGGGCAGTGGTCCACCAGGGTCTGCCCCATGGTCAGGACCCGGTTCCCGGCCAGCATGATCGCCTGGAAGTCCGTCGGCAGGACGGGCCCGGCCCCGGGGGCGTCGCGTTCGGTCGCGAACTGCGCGTAGCTCGCCTCCGCGATCATCTGGGCGAGCCGGGCCCTCGGCAGCGCGTCGCCCATCGTCCCCGTGCCGGTGATGCAGTCGGTGATCTGGGTGACCGCCCGGGTGCCCTGGTCCAGCAGCCGCGAACAGGCCCGCCCCAGCTCGCCCGTGCCTCCCCGGGGCCAGGCCAGCAGCCCGACGAGGGTGCCGGTCAGCACGCCCGTCACCACGTCCGCGATCCGGAACGCGGCGAGTTCCGGACCCGCGGGGGCGATCTGGGTGAAGGCGGTGGCCACCGCGACCGTGAAGAAGGCCTGGCCCCAGCCGAGTCCGAGCAGCGGTCCCGCGGTGAAGGCCAGGAAGAACACCGGTGGCATCGCGACGGCGTACACCAGGGGGTGGTCGCCCACGAACGCCAGCAGCAGCGCCGCCACCCCGGCCCCGACCAGTGTGCCCCGCACCGCGGGGACCACGGTCGTACGGGTGCCGGCGGCACTGGTGCGCATCACGGTCAGCGTGGTCAGCAGCGCCCAGAAGCCGTGCGACAGTTCGAGCCCGCCCGCGATCAGCCGCGCCGCGGCCAGCGCCAGCGCCATGCGCACGGCGTTCTGGAAGTAGACCGAACGCGGGGTGAGATGGGCCCGCATCCGGTGCCCGTACAGCGTGATCGGCGACTGCCCCGCGTACCAGAACGGTCCCGGTCCCTCGGCGGGCCGCGTCGCCTCGGACCGCACCGGCGCGCCGAGCGCGATCCGCACGGACGTGACCAGGAAGGCCGCGGTGTACGCGATGTCGAGCGCGATCGCCCCGTTCCGCACCGTCGTCGCGGAGGCCGCCCCGGACACCGGCCAGCGGGCCCGGTGCTCCTCGAAGGCCTCGGCGGTGGCCGCGCACGGGGCGACCAGGGGCGCCGGCGCCTCGCCCCTCAGGGCCCGGGCGGCGCCGTGGCAGGCGGTGGCCGAGGCGAGCAGCATCCGCGACCGGGCGGCGTCCGGGGCCGGCGGGCGCTCCGCCGCGTCGTCCGCCAACTGCCCGGTCTGCGCCAGCAGGTGCCGCAGGTACGCGGCACTCTGGCACAGCGCCCGGTCGCGCGCCCCCGCGGACACCGGGCGCTCGTCCTTCGGTACATGGCTCATGCGCAGCTGCTGCGCCGTCTCCAGCAGGCCCTCCGACCGCTCCCGCACCACCGGAGGTTCCAGCGCCAGCGCCTGCAGTGTGTCCGCCGCGGCCTCGCACGCGTGGGCGAGCCGGTCCTGGTAGCGGCCCGGCGAAGGATCCGGCCACAACCACAGCTCGGCCGCCGCCATCAGCAGCACGCCGACCACCAGACCGCACAGGCGCAGCCCCAGGGTCTCCGGCTGGTACGGCGGGAAGCACGGCAGGATGTAGAACAACTGCAGGCCGTTCGCGAGCCCGACCAGTTTCGGCCCGCCCACCCCCGCGTACGTCACCGCGAAGCCGACCCCGAGCATCCCCAGCGCCGCCGTCCAGTCGCTCACGGCCAGCGCCGTGCCCAGGGCCACCAGCAGCGCGGCCACCGGCAGCGCGGCCAGCAGCGTCCGGGCACGCTCGCGCGGCGTACCCGGCACGTACGACAGGGCGCCGGAGGCGACCGTGCCGAAGAGGGCGTAGATCGCGACGACCGGGTCGCCGAAGCCGTAGCGCGCCACATGGAAACTCAGGCACGCCACAAGCGTCACCCGAGCGGAACGGCGCACCGCGCGAAGACCCGGATCACGGGCCCGCACCCACTCCAGCCCACCGCGACCGGGCACCCGCGGCCTCCTCGCTGCTCAGGTCCACGACACGCCGGACCCCTTCAGATCACCGTAGGCCGGGCGGCACCACCCGGCCACCGCGCCGCCCGGACCGGCCCGCGCCTCACAGGCGCACGGTGACGAGCGCGATGTCGTCCGCCGCGCCGCCGGTGACGCCGAGCCGGTTCAGCAGGGTGTCCGCGAGCGACTCCGCGCCGAGCCCGGGCTTCTCGGCGAGCGCCGAGGTCAACCGGGCCAGGCCCGTGTAGATGTCCTCCTGGCGGCGCTCGATCAGCCCGTCGGTGTAGAGCACCAGCGTGTCCCCCGGCCGGTACGACAGCGCCGCCTGCGGTCGGGGGGCGTGGGCGGGACGGGCCCCCAGGGGCGGGTCGGTCGCCCGGTTCAGCAGTTCGCAGCGGCCGTCGCCGTGCAGCAGCACAGGCGGCGGATGCCCGGCGCTGCTGTAGGTGATCGTGTGCCGCTCCTTGTCGATCAGCGCGCTGAAGGCGGTGGTGGCCATGGCGCCCTCCACGCAGCGGGCGTACTGGCCGACGACCTCCAGGGCCTTCGCGGGCCCGTCCACGGTGCGCATCGCCGCGCTCAGCGCGCTGCGCAGCATCCCCATGACGCTGGCGGCCTCCAGACCGTGGCCCACGACGTCGCCGACCGCGACCGCGTAGCAGCCCGCCGAGAGGTTGACCACGTCGTACCAGTCGCCGCACACGTTCAGTGAGCCCGCCGCCGGCAGGTAGCGCACCGCGATGTCCTCGTGCTGGACCAGGTCCGGGGAGTGCAGCATGGCCTCCTGCAGCGTCAGGGCGACCTTCCGTTCGCGGGCGTGGGCCTCGCGCAGCTGGTCGTTGAGGCGCTGCAGTTCCCGGGCCCGCGCGTACAGCTCGGCCTCCATCGCCCGCTCCCGTGCGCTCAGCTCGGAGCCCTGCAGCCCGTGCCGGTGCCGGCGGGCCTGGATGAAAGCCGTCACGTCCTCGACCCGGTGGATGATCCACGCCACCGTGCCGTCCGGCCCGAGGACGGGAGTGTTGATCGGGCTCCACCAGCGCTCCTCGAACCTCCCGGGCTCGGCCACCAGCGGGATGTCGTACCTCTGCGCCGCCATCGTGTCGGGCTCGCGGGAACTCAGCACCCGGCGCAGGGACGCGCTGAGGTTGAGCACCCCGTCGGCCAACGGGTCGGCGGGGTTGTCCGGGAACGCGTCGAAGATGTACTGCCCGATCAGGTCGTCCCGGGTGCGCCGGGTCGCCTCCAGGTACGCCCGGTTGACGCTCACGATGACGAGCGCCGCGTCCAGTACCAGGTACGGGCTGGGCGTCGCCGCGAAGAGCGCCGCGTAGTCGATCCGCGGTGCCGGCACGGCGCGCTGCTCGTCGTCCCCCCGCTCGGGCAGGGCCACCCCACCAATCTATAAGGCGTCCGGTCTCCTCACCTGTCGCGCGGCGCGCCGCCCCCGGCCGGGCCGCCGGCGCTCAGCCCGCGGCGAGCGAGGTGCGGGACTCCAGGTCGCGGCGCGTGGCGTCGCCGTACTCGCCGCTCTCGTCGCCGCGGACGCCGTACCAGACCTGGAAGCGGGCGACGGCCGCCGCGAGGCGCCCGTCGAAGCGGCCGTCGACCGCGCCGCCCGCGTACACGTCCGGGATGCGCAGGAGCCGGGCCTGCAGTTCGCTGACGGCCGGTCCGGTGTCGCCCCGGCGGAGCACCCCGCCGATCAGGCCCACGCCGGGTGAGCCGGGAGCCGTGGCCGTGGGCGCGCCGGGACCGGCGGGGGCGGCGGCTTGCGGCGGGCGGGGGTGGAGGACGCCGGGGGCGAACAGGGCGAGCGCGAGCGCGAATCCGGCGGCGCCGCCGGTACCGGTCAGCACGGCGACGCGCAGGGCGCGCGTGCTACGCGGGGAGCGCCGCGGCGGCTGTCCCTTCCGCGCCCCGGCCCGGGGCTTCGTACGCGCTGGTGCGGGCCGTGCGGCGGGCGGTGCGGTGCGTGGCAGCGGCTGGGTGTCGGGGCCGCCCTCCCGGGGCGGGGTGGAACCGGCGGAAGCGCGGGCCGGGCGGAAGAGGTCGAGGGAGTCCTCCCATGGCTCGTCCGGCCCCCCGGACGCCTCCCGCGCGGGGATGATGCGGGTCGGCTCGATCATGCGGCGCCGTGACGGTCCTCCGCCGGACGGGTTCGGCACAGCGGTCCCCCTGTTCTCCCCCCGTCATCCGTTACGGGCCGACCACGCTAGGACCCGCCGGTGGGCGAAGGCTCGGAATCGCCGAATTCGTCGCGGGCCGGGACGTGTTGGGGTATGCGCGCTCGCTGCCCGCCGTGACCGTGCGGGACCCTGACGTCCCTGCGCGGGCCGGTCGCCTATCGTCGTGGCTGCGGAGACGGCTCCGCGGACGACGGCACGAGTGGAGGACGACTGTGCGCTACCGGGACCTGGGACGCAGCGGGCTGCGGGTGTCGGAGATCGGCTACGGAGCCTGGGGGATCGGCGAGTCCGCGTGGGTGGGCGCGACGGAGGACGAGTCCCTGCGCGCCCTGAACCGGGCCGTCGACCTCGGGGTGAACCTCATCGACACCGCCCGCGGCTACGGCGAGAGCGAGCGCATCGTCGGACAGGTCGTCCGCGAACGCGCCCGCGCCGGCGAGGAGGTCCTCGTGGCCACCAAAGTGCCGCCGAGGAACCGGCTGTGGCCCGCGCCCGACGGTGTCGACCCCGCCGAGGCGTTCCCCGGCGACCACATCCGCGAGAGCCTCGACACCAGCCTGCGGGCAAGCAGCCTCGACCACTTCGACGTACTCCAGTTCCACGTCTGGAGCGACGAGTGGGTCGGCCGCGGGGACTGGGCTGAGACCGTCGCCGACCTCAAGAAGCAGGGCAAGATCAGGCTGTTCGGCGTGTCCGTCAACGACCACGAGCCGGACAACGCCCTCGCCCTGGTCCGCAGCGGGCTCGTGGACACGGTGCAGGTGATCTACAACGTCTTCGACCAGGCCCCCGCCGACGCGCTGCTGCCCGCCTGCCAGGAGCACGGCGTCGGCGTCATCGTCCGGGTCGCCCTCGACGAAGGCGGCCTCACCGGCCGGATCACCGCCGGGACCACCTTCCCCGAAGGCGACTTCCGCAACCGCTACTTCCGCGACGACCGTCCCGCGCAGGTGGAGCGGCACGTGGACGCCGTCGTCGCCGACCTCGGCATCGACCGGGACGACATGGCCGAGACCGCCCTGCGGTTCGTGCTGAGCGCCCCCGCGGTCTCCACCGTCATCCCCGGCATGCGGTCGGTGCGCAACGTCGAGCGGAACACCGCGCTCAGCGACGGACGCCCCCTGACGCCGGAACAACTCGCCGTTCTGGCCCGGCACCGCTGGGAGCGCAACTTCTACGGCTGACCGGCCTGACGGCCCGCAGCATGAACGCACCCCTCGGGGGAAGGCGCGCTTCCGGACAGAACGGATCGTTCACGGAGGTGACCATGTCAGCGTCGACGGCTCACGCCGACCCGCCGGGAGCATTGCGGACCGACGTCCCGGCCCGCCTGGACCGGTTGCCGTGGAGCCGCTGGCACTGGCGCATCGTGATCGGTCTCGGCACGGTGTGGATCCTCGACGGCCTCGAGGTGACCATCGTCGGCAACATGGCGGGCCGGCTCGCCGAGCAGGGCAGCGGTATCGACATCAGCACCGCCCAGGTCACCACGCTGGCGGCCGCCGTGTACGTCGCGGGGGCGTGCCTGGGCGCGCTGTTCTTCGGCAGGCTGACCGACCGGCTCGGCCGCAAGAAGCTGTTCATGGTGACCCTGGCCGTCTACCTCGCGGCCACGGCCGTCACCGCGGTGTCGTGGACCGCCTGGTTCTTCATCCTGTGCCGCTTCTTCACCGGGTTCGGCATCGGCGGCGAGTACGCGGCCATCAACTCGGCGATCGACGAACTGATCCCGGCCCGGGTGCGCGGCCGGATCGACCTGATCATCAACGGCAGCTTCTGGATCGGCGCCGCCGTGGGCGCGTTCGCGTCCATCGCCCTGCTGGACACCTCGCTGTTCGCCACCGGCGTCGGCTGGCGGCTCGCCTTCGGCATCGGCGTCGTCCTGGGGCTGGTCATCCTGCTGGTGCGCCGCCATGTGCCGGAGAGTCCACGCTGGTTGTTCACCCACGGCCGGGCCGAGGAGGCCGAACGCCTGGTCGCGGACGTGGAGCGCACGGTCGCCGAGGAGAGCGGCAAGCCTCTGCCGGAGCCGGGCGAGAGCATCCTCATCCGCCCCCGCGGCGAACTGGGCTTCCTGACCATCGCCCGCACCGTCACCCGCTCGTACCCGCGCCGCACCCTGCTCGGCCTCGCGCTCTTCTCCGGCCAGGCCTTCCTCTACAACTCCGTCACCTTCGGCTACGCCGTCATCCTCACCACCTTCTTCGACGTGCCGAACGGCGACACCGGCTACTACTTCGCCGTCATCGCGGTCGGCAACTTCCTCGGCCCGCTGCTGCTGGGCCACCTCTTCGACTCCGTGGGCCGCAAGCCGATGATCACCGGCAGTTACGTGGGCTCCGGCCTGCTCCTGTTCGGCACCGCCTACCTGTTCCAGCAGGGCGCCCTGAGCGCGGTGACGATGACGGCCTGCTGGACCGCGGTGCTGTTCTTCGCCTCCGCGGGCGCCAGCGCCGCCTATCTGACGGTCAGCGAGATCTTCCCGCTGGAGACCCGGGCGCTGTGCATCGCCTTCTTCTACGCCGTCGGCACCGCCATCGGCGGCATCACCGGCCCCTTGCTCTTCAACGGCCTGGTGAGCAGCGGCGAGCCCGGCGACACCACCCTCGCCTTCTGCCTCGGCGCGACCCTGATGACGCTGGCGGGGCTGGTCGAGGCGGCCATCGGTGTCCGCGCCGAGCGGCGCAGCCTGGAGTCCCTGGCAGCCCCGCTCAGCGCCGTCGAGGAACCGGCGGGGACCTCCGGCACCGCCGGCGCGCGCCCCTGACCGGCTTCGCCGGCGGGCCCGGGGTGGGCTTCGTCCGACGGGTCGTGGACAACCCGGGCGACCCCGGGTGAGGATCGCCGTGCGAAAGATCGTCATGCAGATGTCGGTGTCCCTCGACGGCTACTTCGAGGGACACCGACCGCGAGATCGACTGGCTCCTCGTGGACGAGGACCGCACCTCCACATGAACGAGCGGCTGAAGGTGATGGGCGGCTTCCTCACCGGCCGCGTCAGCCGTGAACTCATGGCCGCTTACTGGCCGACGGCCGACGCCGACCCGCAGAGCGGTCCCGCCGTCGCCGAGTTCGCCGGGATCTGGCGCGACATGCCGAAGTACGTGTACTCGCGGACGCTGGAGCGGGCCGACTGGAACACCGCGATCGTGCGCGACGTCGTCGCCGAGGAGGTCCGGGAGCTCAAGGCGCGGCCCGGCGGCGACCTGGCGCTCGGCGGGGCCGGCCTCGCCGCCTCCTTCCTGCGGCTGGGCCTGGTCGACGAGTTCCGGATCTACGTCCACCCCGTCCTGCTGGGCCGGGGCAGGACGCCCTTCCCGTACGCCGACACCCTCACCGCCCTCCGGCGCACCGGGACCCGCACCTTCGGCCACGGGGTCGTACTGCTCCAGTACGAGCGCGCCGAGGCCTGACCGGGCGCGTGACCGTCGTCAGAGCGCGCCGCGCTCGACGCAGCCGCGCAGGAACGCGGCCTGCCCGGCGTGCTGCAGATCGTCCGAGACGACGCTGACCAGCCGCACCGCCAGCGTCACCGGCGGATCCCAGCTGGTGTCGACGACGCGTGGGAAGTCCGTCTCGTGCAGCGTCGACAGATAGCCCAGGGTGCGCTCGCACACGGCGTCGTGATAGCCGGTCAGCAGTTCGACCGACTTGACGCGCAGCGCGGCGACGTCCTTGGGGCGGTGGCCGTACCCGGTGTCGTACGGCGCGAAGGGCAGGCCGAAGCGGTCGGCCCAGCCGTCGGCGGTCCACAGCTGCCCGGTGCCCGCGACGGCGGCCACGTGGTCGTCCTGAATGCGCGTCAGGTGCCAGATCAGCCAGGCGATCGAGTTGGCCCCCTCGTCGGGCCGCGCGTGCAGGCCTTCCGGGGCGATGCCCTCGACGGCCTCGTGCACGGCCTCCTGGATCCTGCCGAAGGCGTCGGCGAGGAGATCTGCGCTCTTCATGCGTGCTCCCTCGGTTCCTGTGCCACTCCGCCCACGCTAGGCGTGCCGCCCCGCCGCGGCCACCAGAGCACCCGGTGTGCGGCGCCGCCGCGCGTCAGCGGATCGCGAGGACCAGGTTCACGACGTGGTGCTCGTCCACCATGCCGTCGGGGAAGTGCCCTGCCAGGTGTTCCCGTTCGGCGGCGAGGAAGGCCCGGGAGCGCTCCTCGCCGATCACCAGGAACGCCGACTGGGTGCCGATGTTCGCGAGGTGCACCTCGACGGGCACCCGCCGCGACCACGGCACCCGGAGCTCGGTGAACCCCGGCCCGTCCGGCAGGCGCCCCGCGCGGGGGTGGGACAGCACGTCGAAGAAGCCGCGCAGGCGCTCCTGCTCCGCGGCGATCCACGGCACCGAGGTGTCGGGGTCGTTGCGCCACAGCGCGAACGCGCCGCCCGGCCGCAGCACCCGCAGGGCCTCCGGCACCGACCGCCGCGGATCGGTCCAGTGCCACGCCTGGGCGTACGTGACGAAGTCGAAGGCGCCCGAGGCCAGCGGCAGCCGGTCGCCGTCCCCGCGGACCAGGGGGACGTCCGGCTGGTTGCGGCGCAGCTCCGCGGCCATGCCGTCACCGGGCTCCACAGCCACGACCCGGGCGCCGCGGTCGTGCAGCAACGTGGTGGCGATGCCCGTCCCGGCGCCCACGTCGGCCACCAGGGCACCGTTCAGGGGGCGCCCCGCCAGCTCCTCGACGGCGTCGAGGAGGGCGGGCGGGTAGGAGGGGCGGTTCGCGGCGTACCGCCCGGCGGCACGGTCGAAGGAGCGGGCGCGAGGTGAACCGGTCATAGCTCCATGATCCTCCACCCCGCCCCGCCCGCGACGGCCGGTCAGTCCCAGCCTCCCGGGCGGTGGCCCCCGACGGCCGCCGCGGGGCGGATCCACCGCGTGGCCAGGAACGCGAGGCAGCTGACGGCGACGATCAGGAGACCGGGGCCGATGCCGCCGCCGCTGCCGATCGCGCCCAGCTGTGTGGCATCGCTCGCGGTCCCCGGGTAGACCGGCGCGCCACCCGGCGCCGTCGGGGCGCCGGGCACTCCCGGGGCCGCCTGCTGCCCGCTCTGGCCGGTCCCGGAACCGCCCGAACCGCCCCCCGCGCCGTCGCCCGCCTCACGGGTGGGGGCACCGGCGGCGGACGGCGCCGTACCCGGCGTCCCGCCTCCGGCGGCGGGCGCCTCGGCGTCACCGCTGTCCGGGGCGCGCGGCAGGCTCACACCGAGCGTCGCCATCGCCGTGGTCACCGGCTGGAAGAAGGTGATGCCCCCGGCCTTGCAGTCGCCGCTGCCGCCCGAGGTGATCCCGAGCGCGAGGCCCTGGGCGAACAGGGGGCCGCCGCTGTCACCGGGCTCCGCGCACACGGTGGTCTGTATGAGACCGCTGACCGCTCCCTCGGGGTAGTTGACCGTGGCGTTCAGCCCGGTGACCTGACCGGAGTGCAGCCCCGAGGTGCTGCCGCTGCGGAAGACCTCCTGACCCACGAACGGGTCGGACGCACCCGTGATGCGGACCACGCGGCCGGAGCCGACCCCGACGACGCTGCTGTGGTCCGAGCCGTCGTTCTGGTACTGCACGAGGGAGAAGTCGCCGCCGGGGAACGAGGTCGAGACGGTGGTGCCGACGGGCCTGGTCCCCTGGTTGTCGGCGAACCAGCCGGTGCCCGGAGGCCCGCAGTGGCCGGCCGTCAGGATGAAGTCGGTCGTGCCGTTGGTGACGTTGAAGCCGGCCGAACAGCGGCTGCCCCGGGTCAGGATCGGTGCCGCCCCCGCGGTCCTGGTCGTGAAGGCGGCCTCGGTGCGTTCCATGCGCACCTGCCCGCCGATGCCGTCCGCCACGGACTGCAGCCGTGCCCACTCCTGTGCGGAGACCGTGCTGTCGGCCAGCACGAGGACCTCGTTGGAGACCGGGTCCACCGACCAGGCCGTACCGGGCACGCGCTCGGCCTCGCGCAGCGCGCCGGCCGCGTCCTGCAGGTCACGCATGCTGTAGCGGACGACCTCCGCCCGGGCGCCCGCCCGGGCGACCTCGGCCGCGGTGTCCTCGTCGGTCACGGCGACCACCGGGCGGCCCTCGTCGTCCACCCAGCTGCCGCCCGTCCGGGCGTCGCCGAGACGCGCCGCCAGGTCTTCGGCGAGGCCCGCCGCGTCCGCCGGGCCCCGCGCGCCGTCCGGCGCGTCCAGCACCCGGCTGCCGCTCCTGGGCTGCGTGCCGTCGGGGGCCGCCCCGAAGGCCTGCGACATCATCACTCCGCCGCAGACGACTCCCGCGACGGCCACGAGCCGCAGCGCGCGCTGCACCTGACGCCGTTTGCGCCTCACCGTGCCCCCAATATCCGCTTACGTACCTGCAGGTCACCGGCATGAGCTGCCGCGGGTCCCGAAGGGGGCCCGGCCTTCCATACGTGCGGGGGAGCCGCAGCGCTCACCGCTCGCGGCGAAGATACGGAACGCGCCCGGGTGCCCGGGGCGGCGAAGCGCTCTATCGTGGCCGGGTCGCCGGACCCGGCGATCCATCGAGCCGTCAAGGAGCGACATGGGTGGTCAGTTCGAGGCGGTCGTCGAGGTCGGCCGTCCCGTGGCGGAGGTCTTCGCCTTTCTCGCGGACGGGCGCAACGACCCGAAGTTCAGCCCCAGAGTGCAGGAGATCCGGCGGACGCCGGACGCCCCGACCGCGGTCGGCACGGTGTTCACCAGCATCGTGAAGGACGCCGGGATGAAGTCCCACCGGGAGTTCCGGATCACCGAGTTCGACGCGCCCAACAGGATCCGCTGGACCGAGCAGTCGAAGAACCTGGTCACCGCCGAGGGCGGTTACGACCTGGAGCCGGTCTCCGAGACCACCACCCGGGTGCGGATCTTCAACCACCTGGAAGGGCACGGTCTCGGGAAGCTGCTGGTGGGACTCGCGCTGAGCGCCGCGCGCAAGGACGCCCCGGCGTTCGGGCGGCGGATCAAGGCAGCCGTCGAGGCCGCCTGACTCCGCCCGCCCGTGCCGCCGCCGCGGCGCAGGTCACCCGGGGCCGCCGCCGACAGCGGACCCGGGTGACGTACTCGCGGGCCGCGCTCGCAGCGACCGGAGGGCGGCCCGGCGGCGAGGCGGCGGGGTGGATCAGTAGCGGAGCACCGCCGCGATCCGGTCGTGCTCCACGAGGCTGTCCGGCGCCACGAAGCGGACCTCGGCGCCCTTGTCGAGTGCGGTCTCCACCAGCTCGTCCACGATGTCCTCGCGGATGCCCTCCTCGAAGCCGCCCGCCTCCGGCGCGTCACCGTCGACCGGCGTGAGGTGACCGTCGCTCAGGCGCACCGCGCGCTGGAAGTCCTCCTCGACCACGACGAGTTCGGCACGGCCCTCGCACACCGACTCCCACACCTCGTCCAGCCCGGCCGCGAAGATCCTGCGACTGCGGGCGTCCACCAGCCTGCGGCCGATCCGTTCCGCCTCCCGCTCGGCGAACTCCTTCTGCGCCGGTGCGAGTTCCTGGAGCAGCGCCGGCGCGGGACCGTTCGCCAGGCCGCCCTTGTGGACGACGGCCACCGCGGCGTCGGCGGCGGTGCCGACCTCCTTGAGCAGGGCGACCGCGTCCGGCAGGCCGACCAGGTACAGCGGCCGGTCGTCGGTGGCCAGGAGCGCGGTGAGCGCGCTGTCCACGGACCGCAGGAACCGCCGCGTCTCCTCGTCCCGGAACGTGCTCGGGTGGTCCCCGACCTGCTCCTGACGCTCGGGGTCCCACTGCACGGGATCGGGCTCCAGCGGGAAGCCCTGCGCGCCCTGCGGGTGCAGCGACTGGCCGCTGCCGCTCCACAGGGTGGCCCGGTCGGCCGCCACCGTGAGCACCCAGTACGGGCGCGCCCTCGCCTTCGCGGCGACCAGATTGCGGGTGAGGAAGCTGTCGCTGAGCACCACGCGCTCGGGGACGGCCCGGGGCAGGGTCCAGATCTGGTGGTCCCGTTCCGTGGCGTACATGACGAGCCCGTCCAGCGAGTAGCGCAGATCGACCTCGGCGGCGGCCGCCTTGAGCTGCGTCTTGATGGCCATCCGGGCCCGGCGGGACGCCTCGGGATCGTGCTCGATCCGGCGCTCGGCCTCGGCGAGAAGATTGCGCAGCCGTACGGCGTCCTGGGCGTTGTCCGGTTGGCGCCGGTGCGTCGGCATGGTCAGCGACACCGCCGGATACGGCCTGGTCGCGCGCAGTTCTCGCAGGGTGCCTACCGTCAGGGCATCGGTTTCCATGATCGCCTCCCTGAGGGGTCCGCGGTTGCTCCCCGCGGACGGGGGCAGCCCACACACCCGAGCCTCGCACACCAGCCGGGCCGTCGCCTGCCGGGGACGGCCCGGCCGGCGTGACGTTCAGGCGCGGTCGCGGTGCTGCGCCCCGAAGCCGGAGTCCCAGGCCCACATGTGGGTGCAGCCGGGGCACTGCAGATGCAGCACAGGCCCCTTGTTCGACAGCAAGTACCGCCAGTGGTCGGGGCAGTTGCGGCCCGCGGCGCAGGTGGCGCACTCCCGGTGGTCCGCACACCGCGGGCAGGGGACCCACGCCCGGCGGCCGGGGTCGGCGGAGGGATCAATCGGAAGCAGCACCGTCGTCCTCCCCGGTCGCCTCAAGGGGCGGCAGCACACCGGCGGCCACGAGCGCGCGGTACACCGCTTCCTGCTCCTCGTCGAGGCCGGAGTAGAGCAGCCGGTAGGCCGCGTCCTCCTCGCGGAGCACGGCCACCGGGTCCCATTCGTCGCCGAGGGCGGCGAGGACCTCGGCCCGGCGGCGGGTCTCGTGGTCGGTGAAGTCCAGCTCGAACGCGTGGAGGCGGTCCGGGGTGTCGTCGTCGTCGTTCATGTCGCCCACTCCCGGGGCAATCGGGGATGAATCCACTCTGTGTAACAAAGTGTCGTGCCCGGGGGAAAGCTTTTGCCGCCTCGATGTGACGAACTCCATGCGGCTCCGCCGCTGGTCAGGGACGTACCAGCGGCGGAGCGACAGGGGGCCGGGCGCCGCTCAGGAGCGCCGGGCGGCCTTGCGGCGGACCGTCCCGAAGGACGGGAACGGCCCGCGAGGGGCGGGCTCCGCGGCCTTGACCCCCTTCCCTGTGCCCTTCCCGGCCCCCTTCCCGCTTCCCGCGGTCCTCGGGGTCTTCCCCGCCGTGCCGGACTTCCCGGCCGCAGCGCTTCCGCGACGCCGGAAGGCCTTCGTGAACCTCGACGTCCTGGTGCCGTCGGCGGGCTTCGCCGCCGGGGCCGGGTCCTCGACGGGAGCCGCCGGGCGGACGTCGTGCACCGCCCGGCCGAGGCGGCGCCCGAAGAGCAGGTAGCCCAGCAGGGCACCGGCGGTGTTCATGATCACGTCATCGACGTCGAAGGCGCGGCCCTGCACCACCGCCCCCTGCGCCAGTTCCACCAGGACCATCACCAGGCCGGTCGTCACCACCACGCGCAGCGCCCCGCGCGCCTTGGGCGCCAGCACCGGGAGCAGCACGCCGAAGGGCATGCCCAGCAGCACGTTCCCGCCGACCTGGCGCACGGCGCCCGCCACCGTGTACCGCTCGTAGTACTGCCGCAGTGAGGCACCCGGCTGCAGATTCGCGTGCGCGAGCCCCTCCGAGGCGTACGACGGCGCCAGTGTCGCGCGGGCCAGCACCGCCCCGAACGCGACCATCGCCACGAACGCCAGCGCCATCGCCGCCCACCGGGCAAGTGCGGCCAGCGGCGACCGCCGACCCTCTCCCGATCCTTCCGACGTACGCCCGCGCACCGCCGATCGAGCCACGGACTACCCCCTCCTCCTGGTCTGTTCCGGTCATGGTCTCCCCGTGTCACAGACCGGATACCCCGAGCGCCCCCCGCGATGCCATCGAGTGCCGTGCCGTGCCGGTCAACTCGGCGGCGCCGCCTGCCCGGGAGGCAGCGGCGAGGCAGCCGCGGTGGCCGAGGGCGGACCACCGCCAGCGCGGCCGGCCGCCGGCACCGGGGTGGGCGGCCGGCCGATCGCCAGGACGGCCGCGTCGTCGCCGAGGCGGCCGCCCACCTGGGAGAGCAGGCCGGCGCACAGACGGTCCACCAGCGCCTCGGGATCGGCGACACCGCCCGCGGAGGTGTAGTGGGCTCGGCCGTCCGGGGTGAGGAGAGCGACGTACGACGTCCGGTCGCCGTCGTCGACGGCCGCCCCGTAGCCGCTGATCAGCTCGTCCACGGCCAGCCGGTCCAGCAGGGTCTCCCACTCCGCCCGCGTCGTGATCGGCACAGTGTCGGGCACACGGCGCGAGGGGCCAGGACACGTGCGGCGGCCGGCCGCTCCGGGAACCGGCCGAAGACGTCACTCCGGCAACGGGATGCGCATGCTCACCGAGCCCCGCAGATCGAGCCACGCGGCGGCCGGCCCACGGACCAGCCGCATGACCACGGCGTCGCAGCCGGGACAGCGCGCCACCAGACCGGGAGCGTGGTCGTACACGCGCAGCAAGGCGACCGGCCCCGTGAGCCCGCAGCCCACGCAGCGCCCCTCGGCGGCCGTCATGTCCACCGCGAAGATCTCCCGCAGCGGTCCGGCCAGCGCGTTGCCGTCGGTGTACGCGTCCGTGCCCTGTGCGCTCATCCCAGCCTCCCGTCGGCCCGGCCGTTCCCGGCGCCACCCACCCTACGCAGCCGACGCCCACCCCGCCCCCGCACGCGGCCTGCCTGCCCGAGGCACGGCCGGAGCACGGCCGGACGCGTCTCCCGAGCGCGGCCCGGAGCTTCGCCTGATCGTCCCGGGGCTGACCGGCCTGCCCCCTGACCTGCGCCAGAGGCTCGGCGTCCCCTGGCTCCCCGGAGTCCCTCGTCAGCGCAGTTCGAACGTGAGCAGCGGCTCGGCGAACACGGGCGCCGGCGCGTCGGGATCCGCGGCGACGACCTGCTCCAGGCGGTGGAAGCCGGCCTCCACCTCCTCGGGGCCGAGCTGCGCGAAGAAGGAGAGGGTGCGCAGGCGCAGCCGTTCCAGCATGTCGCCGAGGGTTCCCGGGGACGGCTCGGTGACCGTGCCGTAGTCCACGACCTTCCAGCCGGCCGACGTGAACATCGCGATGACCTCGTGCAGCGGCTGGAAGATCGAGGCGTCCACCTCGTATCCCCGGGGAAAGTGCTCCAGCCACCACGGACGGGGATGGTGGTCCCGGAAATTCGCGCGCAGCAGCAGCCGCCCGCCGGGCCTGAGCACCCTGGCCAGCTCCCGGGCCGCCCGGGGCTTGTCCCGGACGTGGTGCCAGGAGAGGAACAGCAGAGCGTAGTCGGCGCTGTCGGCGGGCACCGGCATCTCCTCGGCGCCGCCCGCCAGATACCGCACCCCCGGGTGCCCGGACCGCGCCAGCGCGACCTCACGCATCCGGACCGACGGCTCGACGCCGACGACCGGCCCGAACTCCCGTGCCAGCGCGGGGGTGAACCTGCCGGTCCCCGAGCCGACGTCCAGCCCTGCCAGCGGCCTCCGTTCGGGCAGTACCGATGCGAAGGCGTCGAGCCACACCCGCAGTTGGTGCTCGGAGAGCGCGCGGCCGCGCGCGTAGTCCCGGTACTGCTCCTTGTCGTAGTCGATCGTCCTCATGGCCTCTCCCGTGTCAGCCGGGCGACCGCAAGCGGCGTCCTGATGTGTCGAGTCGACAGGTCGGGACGGTAGGCGTCGCCGCGTCGCCCCGCAAGAGGGCCCGCCACAAAGGGGCTTGAGGTACCCGGCCCTCCGGACTGCCGGAAAACCTGTTGCCCGACCACCCTCCGGTTGCACATCATCTGCGGCATGGATCTGTGACCAGTGGCGCATGTGCGGAACGAGGACGGGTTCGAGTCGATCCCCGTCCCGCTCCGCCGTACCGCTCGAAGCCCGCACCGTGTGACCGGCGCGGGCCGCGAGCTTCCTTCACGCGACGTGCTCCGCCACGTCGCGCCGGCCGGTGTGCCCCGCTCAGCGGCGCCGGCCGTACGCCACTGATTCCGGGAAGGCATCCCACGGCGCCGTACGGCGATGCGTGCTGCCTCCCGCGCAAGCCCTGGAGCTCGCCGAAACCATGAACCGATCCCTTGGCACCCGTCTGCCCGCCGACGGCGGCGGAACCGACGTCGACCGCAAGGCACTGTGGGTGATCCGTGAGCTGGGTCTGCCCGCCATCGTCAGAGCCTGCGTCTCGTGCAGGTCCACACGTCACCGTCCCACCGGGAAGATCCGTGTGAACGCGAGCGGCAAACTCCTCGACGTCTGGCTGCTGATCGGCTGCGCACTGTGCGGCCGCACGTCGAAGATCCCCGTCCACGAGCGCGTCCATGTGCAGGCGCTGGAGAGCGAGCGGCTGCTGATGTTCGAGAACAACGATCCGGCCATGGTGCGGCGACTGGTCATGGACGGTGCGTCGGCGGGCAGGGCCTCGTACCGGCTCGACTGGAGCGGCACATGGGAGCTGGAGACCGACATGCCGTTCCACCGGCCGGACCCCGAGCGGCCGCTTCCGCTCGAGGTCATCGTCAGATTCGAACTTCCCGCGCCCGTGCGGGTCGAGAAGCTGCTGACGACCGGGTTCGGCCTGAGCCGGTCCGCCGTGCGGGGCATGGCCGCGTCCGGGCGGCTGCGCCTGCCCATGGCCGTCGACGCGAAGGCACGCGAGGACTTCACCTTCCACGTCCTCACCACGCCGCCACCGCCGCCGTCACCCGCTGCGCCGACGGTGTCGAGTGCCTCCGCGCGGGCGCGGCGGGGATAGCCTCCGGCCATGCCGAGTTTCGAGATCACAGCGATAGGTACGGTCCGGAACGACAGGACGGACGTGCAGCACACGGACAACTGGGGTGCCGTCCGCAGCACGATCACCGTCGACGAGCGCTTCGGCGACGCCTGCCTCCAGGGACTGGAGGGCTTCTCCCATGTGGAGGTCCTCTTCGTCTTCGACCGGTTCCCGGAGCACGACGACCACCGCGAACCCCGCCCCTACCGCGGCCGTTCCGACCTCCCTCCCGTCGGTGTCTTCGCCGGCCGCGGCCCCCGCAGGCCGAACCGCATCGGGGTGACGTCCTGCGCCATCGAATCCGTCCGCGGCCGCGAACTGACGGTGGTGGGCCTCGACGCGGTCTCGGGCACCCCGGTCATCGACCTGAAGCCGACGATGGAGGAGTTCCGCCCGCTGGACGTCAGGCAGCCGGAGTGGGTCAGCCGGCTGATGTCGGAGTACTTCCAGCCGTAGGACGCGGCGACGAGGTGATCGCTGCGTGGACGGTCCCCGGGGGGAGCGCGGCGGTTCGGCTCGAACCCGCCACACGATCAGGCGTGGGGTTCTGCGGCATCCTGGCGGGCGGCGCCCCGCGCCGGCGGGGCCGTCGCCTCGACCCGACGTCGAGGCTCGCACCGAGCCGCGCGCCGCGGGCAGTCACAGCCGCGCACTCGACGTCACTCCCAGGAAAACACGTGGCCCCACCACCGCCTCACGTGCCAAGGTGAAGCCACCGAAGGGGTGTAGCTCAGCCCGGCCAGAGCAGCGGACTCCAAACCCGCATGCCGCAGGTTCAAATCCTGTCGCCCCTGCAAGGCGTGGCGAGGTCGCAGCCCTCGGACCTGGGAGAACCTGGCACCTGCCGCTCCAGGAATCCGGGGGCACCCTCTTCGAAGATCGTCTGCTCGCTCGATGCTCGCTCGAAGTGCACGGCTCGCCAGGGAGTTGGTTGGGCGGCCGACAACGGGGCTTCTAGGCCTACGGGCTTGACACGTGGCCATACTTATTGCCCCAGGTCCAAGCCGGTGATCGGCTGTCGGCATGGAAGAGGTCGTAGTACCGCTTGGCGCAGCATCGCGCACACCACTTCTGTACTGTGCCCACGCAGCAGCCTTGATCTCCGCTTCGCACCCGCTGACCTACGCGCAGCGCCGCGCCTCGGGCACGAATCCAATACGACCACATCGGATACGTACGGACATCTGCTGCCGGAGGCCGATGACGACGCCATGTCTACCGAGGCAACGCTCAGCCCGCCACGTCCACCACACTGCCGCCTGCGCAGTGTCGGCTGAGAGGGGAACGTAGTCTCTCTTGCTACCGCCGTTGTGCTGCCTGGTCACGCTGAAGGGCCCCGGCCATCAACCGGGGACTGTCGCTGTCAGACGTGGTCGCGTGCGCTGTCCGCCGGCGTCCCTCTGCCGCCTCGCCGGGGGGCACTGCTGCCGAGGACGGGGGATCGGGCGTGGACCAGCCGGGGTACGCCGGGCCGGGCCTCGGGTGGCGCGATCTTGCTGAAGCGGGCGGCCCGCTCCTCCAGAGTTTCCTGCACGAGCTGGTTGTACTCGCCGGCCAGCTCGGCGTACTGCTCTTCCAGTTCTTCGCGGCGGGCGCGCTCCTTGGCGAGGATGCCGAGTGTGTCGCCGATGTGCTTGGCGAGGATGGCCACGCTTCCTGACCGGTAGGCAGTCGCCTGAGTCAACTTCACCTCACGCTCGGCGAGTTCGGCCGTGCGTCGGCTGCACTCCTCGTCGAAGCGGACGCGACGCTCGGCGAGTTCGCGGTATGCGTCTTGCGTCTGGGCGTCGCGGCGTCGGAACCAGCGCTGCATGGACCTGGTGGCGATGGCCCCGACGAAGGCGACGGGCAGCAGGACCACGCTGATGTCGTGAACGGTGGGGTTCTCCTCCGCCATGATGGCGCCTACGGCAACGCCGCCCGCTACGCCGCCGACAGTGGCAACTGCGACGGTGGACGGGGGGGAAGCGTCGTTGCATCCCCATCACCCCCTTGCTCTCGCACCTCCCGAGTTGTCCAACTCGTTTTGCAGGCGTCGCGCGTGCTCGATGTTGGCAATCAGCATGCTGCGGATGCTGGGGTCGTGAATGCCCCATGCGTCGGCGGCCAGTTCGGGGGTAAGCGGTTGAATCGGTTCGGATTGTGAGCCTACATCCTGATTTGGGTATTTCGGGCTTGTCGTGGCCGAGACGACACCCGCGGTGATCAAAAGAGTCCACACGTCGGTGTGTAGGGCTCGGGCGAGGCCTTCGAACTGGTTGGGGTGCGGCAGGGTGATGCCGTCGACCATGCGACTCACCGCGGATTGGCTCATGCCGGTCGCGGCCGCGAGCTGCTTCCGTCCGCCGGCCCCGCTGGTGAGGTCGTAGCCGGCGCGTTCGGCGAGTTCGACGATCAGTGCGCGGAAGCGCTCCACCGTCGTCTCGGATGTGTCGTCCATACTCCGCATGCCTCCAAGCTAGCGCGCATGCATGCACTACGGGAAGGCGTGCATGCACGCATTAACCCAGGTGATCAAGGCGTGTTGCAATATGCCCAGGTTGGGGCGGGGGTGCGCCGGAGGCATTCACCCTAAAAATCACACTCTAATCACCCCGTGTCTTACTTGCATGCGCGCGTGCACATGCATAGCGTGTATGCATGCACGCACCTCATGCGTGCATGCATGGCAAGTACGACTAGGAGTGAACGTGCCCGAGCTGGTACTTCGCACGTCCTACCTCCGCGAGAAAGCGGGGGAGGCAGGGGACACCACCGAAAGCAAGATCGCTCAGCGCGTGGGCGTCCGGCAGACAACGATCGCCCGCCTGCTCGCGGGTGAGACCTTCCCGAGCGTCCACACGCTGTTCGTCCTCGGGGCCGCCTACCGGCTCTCGATGGACGAGCTGATCGCCGAGGTTCCGCGATGACCCGGCGGCCGTGCGGCTGCGTGGTCGTCCAGAACTACGACTACGACGAGGCTGCCGAGAAGCTGCGGTGCAAGAAGCGGTTTCTGCAGGACAACATCAGCCGCCTCCCGCACCAGAAGATCGGCGAATCGGTTTCGTTCTGCGACTGCGAACTCCGCGAAATCCAGGAGCGCCACCGCGTGATGCCGCTCTCGACGGCCGACGCGCAGACCTCTCCCGCGCCGACAGCGCTCTCCGCCATCCGCCCCTCGGGGTCCGGAAGGAAGCGCGCGGCCGCCTCATGAACGCGGGGCCGTCGGACCTAGCCCGTCCGAACAGCCCCGCCGACCACGAGCCCTCAACCACCAGAAGAAGAGGAACCCGTGAAACCCAATGCTAGCCCGCAGTGCCCGGCGATGACCGTCCTCGCCGGCCTCGCCTCGCCTGACGACAACCCGGCTGGAGGCGACCACTGATGGAACTGATCAAGCTGTGCATCCTCGCCGCCATGGGCATCTGTGCCCTGGCCGTGCCCGTGACGATCGCGCTGTACCGCGCGCTGACCGACCGGAGTCCGGCGCCTCCGGTTGAGGAGCACGACCACGAGACGTGCAGGCCCTGCGCGGAGCTGAGGCACCCCGCGAACGGTGCCGCCCGTGCGGCCCTCGGCAGCCTGCCCCGCCCGCGCCTGGGAGGTATGGCATGAGGGGCGAACCGCGACAGGCAGACCACGTGAAGACGGCGCTGATCGCGCGCGCCGAACCTGGCACCTGGGCACGCGTATTCGTCTACCGGGCGTCCAAGACCGCGCAGCAGATCGCGCGCATGGCCAGGCTCGGCGAACTCGGCGCGTACAGCCCGGCGGGGGACTTCGAGGCGTACGCCTCGCTCGTCCCCGACGGCTCGGCCGTGTGGGTCCGCTACGTCGGCGACGGCCCCGTCCCGCCGCCCCTGCCGCAGCGCATGACAGTCCGCGTCCCGGACTACGGGACCGGCCCGGACTACCGCGGCGTGCGGATCGTCGAGGTGGAAGTCCTCCCGCTCTGCCCCGCCTGCGGTGGCCCGCGCGGCTTCGACCGCATCACGCCGGACCGCTTCCAGCGAGACGACGCCTGGCACACCCGTGACCGCTGGGACAACCCGTGCGGCCACAAGGACATGTACGAGGACGTCCTCGCGGAGGCCCGAAGCCTGGCGCTCAAGGTCAGCCGGAGCCCGTCGGCCGATGACGTCGACGGCGGTAGCCACGCGGCAGCCGTCCGCTTCCTCGTCGAGGGCGCCGCCGCGAAGCGCTTCTTCCACGCCAAGCAGGCCGCGCAGGCTCTCCATGAGGCAGGGCACACCGAGGCCGCCGGGATCATCCGCGAACAGCTCCAGGCCCGGCGGGGCGCGATGTCCGCCAAGCAGGCCGCGCACCACCTCCACACCGTGGGCGGGGGCGGGCCCCGATGACCTCCAAGACGGCCGAGACGGCCAAGACCGCGCGGCAGGTTCACCCGCTGATCACCGCGATCGAGGACGTTGCCCGGCGGCGCACTGCGGCTTCGGATGACCCGACGCGGTTCAAGCGGCTCACCCGGTACTACGCCGACGCCATCGTGCGCGGCGAAGAGCCCTGGCCGCCGTCCCTCGACAGCCACGACGCGGTCGGCATCGCCGCCCACATCGAAGCCCTGGCCGGCATGCGCCGTATCGAGGCCGCCCGCCACCCCGTCCGCCACCGCTGCGAGAGCTGCCGCGGCGCCATCTTCATCATGACCAGGAGGGCCCCCGTATGACCCTGACCACCGAGCTGGCCGGGGCCCTGGCCCTGGCCGCTGGTCGGCCCGAAGCGCCGACCGCCCACCTGCTGCTCCCCGCCGACGCGCCCGAGTCCGAGTGGCACGCCGTGCGCCGCGCCGGAATCGGCGGCTCGGACGTCGCCGCGATCCTCGGCCTGGCCGGGAAGTACTCCAGCCCCCGACACGTCTTCGAGGCCAAGCACGGCCGCTCGACCTTCGACGGCGACACCGAGTACGCCGAAGTGGGGCGGGAGATCGAAGACTTCATCGCCTACCTGTTCAGCAAGCGGTCCGGCGTCACCGTGGCCAAGCCCCCCGGCACGCTCGTCCACAACGAGCGCGCGTGGATGCGCGCGAACGTGGACCGCTACGCCCTCGACGAGGACGGCGGAGTCGTCGCGCCCGTCGAGTGCAAGAACCGCAGCGAGTACCAGATCGACGACTGGGAGGACGGCGTCCCGGACGCCCCGGCCCTCCAGGCCCACTGGTACATGGCGGTCGGCGGCTGGGATTACGCCTGGGTGACCGCGCTCGTCGGCGGCAACAAGCTGAGGTTCCACCGCCTGGAGCGCGACGAGGAGATGATCGGCTACCTCGTCGACTACTGCGGCAAGTGGTTCCAGAAGCACGTGGTGGAGGGCTTCCCGCCCCCGCCTGACGGCCTGGAGGCCACGACGAACCTCCTCGCCAAGCTGTGGTCGGTTAAGCCCGACGAGGTCGCCACCGTCGACCTCGCGAAGGCGAAGGAGCTGCTGGCCCGGCGGGCGGACCTCAAGGCGCAGGAGAAGGCGCTCGATGATGCCTTGCGCACGGTCGAGAACGAGATGCGCCTCCTGACCGGCAAGGCCGCGATCGCCAAGGCCGACGGCAAGCAGGCGTGGTCGTGGAAGGCCAACGGCACGTTCGCGTCGAAGAAGTTCCGCGAGGCCCACCCCGATCTGGCAGCCGAGTACACGACCGATGCGCCGGTGCTGGACACCGAGCGGCTGGCTGCCGACCACCCCGAGATCTATGCCGAGTTTCGAGCCCGCGTTCTGCGGCCGTCCAGGAAGGGCCTGTGAGCCATGACGACATCTCTCAAGGACCGGGTCCGCTCCGCGACCACGGCCAACCCCCAGCGCATCACCGCGCGGAGCCTGACGCCGGAGGGCATCATCCCCGCGCAGCAGGCCGACGACCCGCATGCCGCGCAGACGGCGATGGACTTCCTTCGCCGGTACGAGCAGCACTTCGCGGAGGCGCTGCCCGCGCACGTCGACCGTGACAACTTCTTCGCGGCCGTGCGGGCGGGCCTGCCCCCCCTGGGCCGCTGCTCGCCGGCGAGCGTCCTCCAGGCGCTGCTGGCCTGCGCCCGGTTCGGGCTCGTCCCGGACGGGCGCCGGGCGGCGATCGTCGCCGACGAGGGCCTGGCCGTGTTCGTGCCGATGTACCAGGGCTACATCGAGCTGATGCACCTGTCGGGGCAGATCGACTCGGTGCGGGTCGGCCTGATCTACGAGGGCGACGAGTGGCACTACGAGCCGTCGGCGCCGCCGCCCGACGACTTCACGCACAAGGCGCGCGTGGAGCTGCCCCGCGAGCAGCGCGGGGAGCCGATCCTCGCGTACGCGTTCTGCTGGATGAAGGGCGGCGCCCGCTCGCAGGTGATCGTCCTCAGCCGGGAGGACGCCGAGCAGATCCGTCACGAGCACAGCCGCGCCTATCAGCGGGCCCAGGAGTCGGGGCGGCTCGATTCGTTCTGGCACCTGCGGTTCGACGACATGTGGACGAAGTCGGCGATCCGTCGCCTGCCGAAATATGTGCCTATGTCGCCCGAGTTGGCTGCTCTGGCGGCTGCGGACGACGCCGGGGACACCGGTAGCCCGCAGATCCTCCACGCCCCGCCAGCGACCCGCGAGGCGGCGTGGATCGCGGCCCGGCAGGACGCCGAGGCCGAGGCGCCGCAGGTGCCCCTGCGCAGGGTGAGCGAGTCCCGCACGGTCCTGGTGAAGCGGAACACGCTCCGCCGCCGCGCCATCCGGAAGGGGCGCCGCTGATGTCCTGGCACGAAGGGATCCTTGTCGGCCTCGACTTCGAGACGAGCGGCACGGACCCGGAGACGGACCGCATCGTGACGGCCTCGGTCGTCTACTGGCAGAACGGGCAGACGCTCGACTCCCGGTCGTGGCTCTCGGACGCCGGTGGCGTCGAGATCCCGGCCGGGGCCACGGCAGTGCACGGCATTTCGACCCGGGTGGCCCGCTCTGCGGGCCGCCCGGCCGCCGAGGTCGTCGCCGAGGTGAAGATCCCGCTTGCGGAGGCCGTAGAGCGCGGCCTGCCGATCGTGGCGATGAACGCCTCCTTTGACCTGACGATGCTGGAGGCGGAGGCCGTCCGGTACGGGCAGCGCGGCCTGTTCTCGGTGTCCGTGCCGTACGTCCTGGACCCGCGGGTCCTGGACAAGCACACCGACCCGTGGCGGCCGGGCCGCCGGACCCTGACCGACCTGTGCGGGCACTACCGGGTGCCCCTCCTCGACGCGCACTCCGCGCACGCCGACGCCGAGGCCGCGTGCGCGGTGGTGTGGGAGATCGCCGCCCGGCACGACTGGCTGACGGACCTGAGCCTGGAGTCCCTGCACGAGGACCAGGCCCGCTGGGCGCGGGAGCAAGCCGTCGACCTGCGGGAGTACTTCGCCCGCACGCCCGGCCGGGAGCACCTGGCGGCCGGGGTCCGTGAGGACTGGCCGATCGTCCCGTTGTGGCCGGTGGGGCTGGGTGAGCGCGTATGAGCCCCCTCGCTGCGCTCCGCGCCCGGGCCGGCCGCCTGCGGGCGGCGATGTCCGATGCGACGACGACGTTCCTCGAGGACCTGGGCGCCCTCGACGACGACTGCGACGGCGACCCCGAGATGGGCGAGGTCGACGCCGACTCCAACGACTTCGAGCAGTGCCAGCGCGAAGGGCGCCGGACCCCCCACGCGATGCGTGGCGACGGGTCCCGCCGGTGCTGGAACTGCGGACACGAGACAGCGGGTGACCAATGACGACCGTAGAGACCATGGGGCCTGACTACATCCGGCTCCCGCAGCCGGACTGCCCCGACTGCCACTGCTGCTCCGCCGTCCTGTGCGCGCGAGGCCGTACGACGGTGTCGGCCTGCGCCGGTAAGACCTCCCGCGAGGCCCGCGAGATCGTCGACGGCTGCCCGTGCTCGGCGCAGTCGACGACGGGCACCGCGGCCTGGCACGCGGCGAAGATCTCGCTGACCCGGCTGGCCATGGGCAAGGGCCTGTCCGGGGAGGCGGAGGAGCTGCTGAGCGGCCTCGCCACCGGTGAGGTGCTGGACGGGCTGCTCGGGCCGCTGGAGGAGCTGACGCGGCGTTGGCTCGTCGAGTTCGTGGACCTGCGGCCGCAGCCGACCGACCTCGGGCACGTGTACCTGTCGGCTCGCCGGCTGGACGAGTGGAAGCGCGGCCCCGTCGTCGTCATGGACGTCGACGAGCGGGAGCGCACCGCGCAGGTTGTTGTGACCGCGTGGAAGACGGACGAGCTCGTGACCGTCCACGTTGACCAGCTGGTGGGCGCGAGCGGCCTCCAGCCGGGCGACCTGCCCGGCAAGTTCATGGAGGCGGCCGCGAACTGTGCGGTGGAGGACGCGGACCACCTCGTGCTCCTGGAGATCCGCATGGCTCCGGCGCTCGCGTCGTGGGCCGGTCCGGCCGGTGGTGCCGAGTGAACGCGCCGACGTTGTTCGAGGAGGTCCCCGCCCCTGCGGCGGGGGCCCTCCCCCCGCTGGCTCTGTCGCAGCCGCTGCTCGTCGTCACGGCCCGGGGCGTGCCGGGGCCGCAGGGATCCAAGACGCGCACTGCCAGCGGCGGGATGCGGGAGTCGTCGGCGAAGGTGAAGCCCTGGCGGGACACCGTGGCCTGGCGGGCGCTGGAGGCCCGCACGAAGAAGCGCGGATGGCGTCCCCTGCTCGGCCCTGTGGCGCTGTCCGTCGTGTTCACCTTCGACCGGCCCAAGAGCCATTACGGCAAGGGCCGGAACGCGTCGAGGCTGCTGCCGTCGGCCCCGGTCCGGCCGGACGTCAAGCCTGACCTCGACAAAATCCTGAGGGCCACGCTCGACGCCCTCACCACGGGCGGGGTGTACCGGGACGATGCGCAGGTCGTCGACTTCCGGGGACTCGGCAAGCACTACTCGACGGACCACGGCCGGGTGCCCGACGTCCTCGACGGCCCGGGCGCCGTAATCCGCGTCTGGTCCCTCGCGGCCGGAGGTGACGGGTGACCGGCGCGGGCGGCATCACGGTCGAGGAGATCGCGGCGGCCCTGGATTCGGTGCTGGTGGTGCGGCATGCGACGGACGAGGAGATCGCCGCGGCCCTGACCGGGCCAGACGTGTCGTGTGCCTCGGTGGCCCGGCTGCTGCGCTGCCGTAAGGACCGGGTGTCGCGGATCCGCCGGGAGATGGGCCTCGCGCCCTACCAGCGCGGTCGGCGGCGCACGGCCGACTCCTGGGAAGAGGCGTACCAGGCGCGGACGGTCGCAGTCGACGGCGGCCACATGCACTGGACCGGGTCGACCGGCGTGCGCGGAACACCCGTGGTCGGCCTCGGCGGGCGGTACCGCACCGCGTACCGGATCGGGTTCGAGATCCACCACGGGCGGGAGCCCGAGGGGCCGGTGCTGCACCTGCCGTCGTGCGACTACCCGCGCTGTGTGGCCGGCGCCCACCTGGCCGACACGTGGCTGCGCGCCTTGATGGCGGCGAAGCCCTGACGGCGATGGAGGGCGACACCTGGCGCCGCGACGTCGACTACGTGGCCGTGCGGCGGGTCGTGGACAACGACCTGCCGCTGCCGGTGCTGCAGCCCAAGGAGCAGCGGGTGGCCGCAGAGCTGATATTCCAGGCCGAGGTCGACGACAAGGACGCCGCCCGGCGGCTCGGCATCAGCGAGCGGACCGTCGCGCGGTGGCGGGAGGCGGCGGCCGATGTCGTTGCTTGACCTGGTCTTCGCGTACGGCGCCGCCGTCGACTCCGCCGCCCGCACGGCCCCCATGTGGGGGCCGCCCGTCGGCCTGGCCGCAGCCGGCGCCGTGTGGTGGCGGCTGCGCCCGACGGGCCGCCGCCGCGGTATCCGGACACCCGAGACGCCTGTCCCCGGACACGGGGACAGGGCTGAGGACACCGCCCCCGAGGTGCCCGGGGGCGGTGCTCTGACCTGCACGGACACGCGCCCGGACGTGTCCGTGGACACCGGCCCGGACGTGTCCGGGCGCACGGGAGGAGATCACGCCTGATGCCTCGCCCCAGCCGCTACGCACCCGACACCTCCGCCCGTCCTCCGCACTGGAGCGACGACGCCGAATGCAAGACGCACGAGGACCCCGACATGTGGTTCGCGGACCCGCAGAAGGACCGGCTGTCGGTGATGGAAGCCAAGCGGCTGTGCGGCCTCTGCTCGTGCCGCGTGCCCTGCCTCGACCGGGCCTTGAACAGCGGCGACCCCTGGGGGATCTGGGGCGGCCTGGACCCCGACGAACGACGTGCCCTCAGCTCCAGCAACCGGACCGCTGCGTGACGCAGGAAGGAACCACCCATGCCCCAGGGGCAGCGGCCCACGCCGCCTGTCACCGGGGTCGTCCTCAACTGGAAGTCCTGGGACCACTGGTCCGACCTCCAGAAACCGTGCCGCTACTGCGGTGGCCTCACCAACCTGCGCGACTCCAAGCGCAAGCCGGCGCACAAGGTGTGCGCCGAGGAGGCCATCGCCCAACAGATCGCCGAGCAAGCCGAGTCGTACGAGAACGAGAGAAAGGCGCAGCGTGAGCAGCAACTACCGGACCCGCTTGAAGGGTGAGGAACGGTCCGAGATGGCAGGGCGCATGGCCGAGCTGTACGTGGCCGGGTCGTCGGTCCGCGCCGTCGCCGAGTACTTCGACCGGTCGTACGGGGCGACGTGGGAAATGCTGCAGGAGATGGGCGTGAAGATGCGCCCACGCACCCGCCGCAAGGCCCCCAAGACCACGGCCGCCGAGGGAGGCGGCGCGTGAACGCTCGCCCGTACTGACCGGGCTGGGCCCTCCTCGCCGTCGCCGTCGCGTTCATGGCGGCCCTCGCCGCCGGGTGCATCCACGTCGACGGCGACCCGCCCCCCGCCGACTGCACCAGCCTCGGCCTCGCCGGCGCGGCCGTCGCCCCCGAGGCCACCCGCGGCCCCAGCTCGTGGAAGAAGGCCGACCCGCCCCGGCCGGCGGCCAGGCCGTCAGGCCTGACGTCCTCGAGCGCCCCCCGCCACCGCAAGGACATCGACATCGACATCGAAGTCGGACCCTGCGGCTGACCCCCAGACCGGCCCCCCGGGAACCTGCCTCCCCGGGGGGCCCTCTCCCTGCCCTCACAGCCTCGGAAAGCCCTCATGACCACCAGCGCCCCACCGCTGCCCGGAAGGTACTTCCACGGCGGCATCCCCGGCCTCAAGCCCGGCGACCTCCTCACCCCGCACGAACCGAACTACGTCGACGGCTGCGGCATCTGCGCAGCCAAGAAAGCCGGCCAGCAGCCCCACGTTCCCGGCCTCGGCATCGTCGACCCCCTCACCGAACGACCCGACCGCGTCTACCTCACCAGCGACCGCGAGTACGCCCGTTGGTACGCGTCCCTGTTCCCCCGAGGGGACCTGTACGTCGTCGAGCCCGTCGGCGACGTCGAACCGTCCACCGAGGACCTGTTCCCCTCATGGGCGGTCGAAGCCGCCCGCGTCCGCACCGTGTACGACCGGTACGTCCAGCTCACCGACCGGCAACGCCGATCCCTCAACCGCCGCTGGACCGCGCTGGACCTCGCCCGGCAGGCAGCACGGAGGGCCGACCGATGATCACCTATCGGCCGGCTCGCAGTTGCTCGTGGTCAGCTCTCGCCGAGAGCCGTACGGGCGCGCTCGTAGAACTCGTGGGACACGAGCACAGCCTGCGGCTTATCGCGTCGGGTCAGGATGACCTGCTCCCCGAGCAGACGCACCTTCGCGATCACCTCGGTCAGGTTGGCGCGGGCCTCGGACACTCCCATACGCACCACGGTGGGCGACTCACTCATGCGATCAGGGTACATGTCGGTCGAACTTGCAAGTGCGTCGGCTTGTACAATTCGGAGGTGGTCAAGCAACGGATTGCACCCCTATGCCCGCATGCCCAACTTCGGCTGAGCGGAGTACAGGGGGGCAGCGAGAAGACGGACGACGGGCCGAAAGCGACACAGTGTCTGGATTACGGGCACACCCGGCGCCCGAACCGCCGGTGCACCCACGATCTCTACCGGCTCAGCTGCGCCCAGTACGACGCGATGCGTGACCGTGCTCAAGATCGGTGCGAGATCTGCGGCGTCCTCGACCGTGAGACGCCGCGCGGCCAACTGGTCATCGACCACTTCGAGGCACGGGGCGTGTTCTTCGTTCGCGGCCTCCTCTGCGACCGGTGCAACTCGGTGATGCAGCGACACGACCGCAGCGCCCCGTGGGGGCCCCGGTCGCTGCCTTTTGCCGACAAGGCGAGGGCATACCACCTGAACGCCTTCGGGGAGCCCGGCCCGGACCGTCTGCGCCGCGCGGACGAGGCGATCCGCAATCGACGGAACTGGTCCGAGGGGAGGCATGCGTGAGCCTGGACGCGCAGGACTGGGTTTGGGAGCACTCCAAGGCCAAGAACACGAGCCGCCTGGTCATGCTCGCCATCGCGGACAAGGCGCCCCCCGGCGGGGACTGCGTGGCGTACGCCGGGACGACGATGCTCATGAAGCGGGCCAACGCCTCGAAGTCTGCGGTCGTTGAGGCCGTGGACCGCCTCGTCGACTCCGGTGAGCTGGAGATCGTCGAGGGCCGCAAGGGGCCCCGCGGTGAGACGGTCTACCGCCTGCCGGGAGCCTGCGGCTACCGGCGTAGCGGGTCCGAAGGGGGTCCGGATTCCGTACCGGAGGGGTCCGGGTTCGACACCGGTAGGGGTCCGGAATCCGTACCGGTCCGGAAACCAGACCCGTCCGGATTCCATACCCCGGGGGGTCCGGAATCCGTACCGGAGGGGTCCAGATTCGACACCGGTAGGGGTCCGGAATCCGGACCCCAGAACGCAAGTAACGCAAGTAACGCATCACGAACGCAAAGAGCGAGTTGCGCGGATGCACCTTTCCGCAGCGGCTCTGGCCAGTCCACCGATCAGCCTGACGGTCTCCACGTGATCCCGGACGACTTCGCGCTCAACGACACGATGCGCCGCTGGGTCCGAGCCACCTTCCCGGAACTCGATCCCGACTTCGAGACAACGCAGTTCGTCTCGTATTGGCGCGCAGAAGGCAGGCGCAAGCGGAACTGGCGGGAGGCCTGGCAGAAGTGGATCCGCGACTCAGCCAAGCGGACCCGCGACCAGCAGCAGCGCCCACATCTTCGCACCGTGAAACCCGGCGGCTACCAGCCCTTCCAGCCGCCGACCGACCCATCCGTGTACGCGAACGGATTCTGAACATGCCCGAGCCCTCAACCATCGCAGGCGGTGCCGTCCTCGAGCGCTTCCAGCGCATCCTGGACGCCCGCGGCCTCGGCCACATCACGGCCGGGCCCACCGACAACCAGCCCAACCCCGACGAGCCCGGCCACCCGGCCTTCCACCGCCGCCAGCGCACCGAGATCGCCCTCAGGCGGTGGGCCACTGCCACCCCGTACCGCTACCAGCAAGCCACCGCCACGCACCCGGCCATCCTCGGCTGGGTGGGCCGCGTGATCGACGACCCGCGCACCGCAGGGAGCCTGTTCCTGACCGGGCCGTTCGGTACCGGCAAGACCCACGAGGCGTACGGTGCGTTGCGCCGGGTCGCCGAGGCCGGACCGGACCGCTTCGAGGTCATGGCGGTCACCGCGCCCGACCTGTACGCCCTGCTTCGGCCGGGCGGCAGTGAGCGGGGCGCCGAGTACGAGCTGCGGCGACTGGCCACGGTCCCGCTCTTGCTCGTCGACGACCTCGGCACGGAGAAGATCAGCGAGTTCACCGAAGAGGCGACGTACCGGCTCCTCAACGAGCGGTACAACCACTGCCACCCGCTGATCATCACCAGCAACCTGCCCGCCTTCGACCCCAACGGCGTTGACCTCGTCGACAAGCTCGGCGAACGCATCGCCTCCCGCCTCGCCCAGATCACCACGGTCGTGGCGATGGAGGGTGCCGACCGCCGGCGCCAGGCCGGAGGCGCGGCATGAACCGCACCGTCATCCGTGACCTCGGCAGGGCCCTCCGCGTCCTCGGTGAGCACGGCGACCGGATCACGCCGACCGAGGCCACGACGGAGCTGCTGGACGAGATCGCCGAAGACCTCTTCCGTGCCCGCCGCCTCCTTGCCGAGGCCGACCGGCCCCGGCCGACCACCAACTGCCGCGAGCACCCGAACGGGGCCCGGTGGAGCCGGAGACCGACGGCGAATGCCTGATCTGCGGCATCCGTCGGGGTCGCGGCAAGGCCCCCGTAGTCCCGCCGCACATCGTCCTGGCCGCCGTCCAGCAGCACGGCAACGGCGAAGCCGCCCGCCGGTTCGGCCCTGCGGCCGTCGCCCAGGCCCTCGCGACAGCAGGACGCGGCAGCCACCAGCACGCGCCGCAGACGCGGCCCCAGCCCAACGACCGAGAGGACATGGCCGCATGAGCCAGCTCGAACCCCTGCCATACGTCCACCACCCGACCGGGATGCGTTGCAGCGCGATCCGGTTCCCGGACTGCTGCCCGCCGCAGCCGATGGGCTGCCGCTGGTGCGGCCTGCCTGCGACCGGCCACGGGCGGCAGACAACGCGGTCAGGGAAGGCCCACACGTGGGAGCACCCGACGGCCGACCAGATCTACCGGCGCATGAAGGCCCGGCGGCGGCTGGTTCGTGAGAGGACGGCGGGAGCCGTCGCGGTGTCCGCCCGGTGCAACGGGGTGGCTCACGACTCGATCGGGTCGTGCGTGATCGAGGCCCCGGAGGGCGGTGACGTCGCCACGTCGGCGGCCGCCGCGGTGCTCGTGCAGCCGCCCGCCGAGAAGGCCGCCCGGTGTGACGGGATGGGTCGGAGGTCCATAGCGTGATCGAGGACCCCGACCACCGGGACGACCACGACGACGGCGACGGCAACATGTGGCCGGTCCAGCCGGAGGAGCGGGAACCGGCGGAGGCGCAGCCGTGAAGCGCCTCGTGCTCGCCGAGGACCTGGTCCGGTACCCGCCGGCCCGCGACGACTTCGGGCACCGGCCCCGGCGCATCGACCACGGCAAGTGCGGGGCCTGCGACGCCTGCGGCACCGATGTGGAGCGCGATGTGTGCACCCGCTGCATGCACCTGGTCCCCGGCACCCCCGGCCGCTGGCGCCGCGACTACGTGGACTGGCCGTGCACGTCGGCGATCGTGCTCGGCCTCATCGACCCAAGGGAGTTCGAATGATCAGCACAGCTCGAACACTGCTCACCCCGACCGGCGATCAGCGCCCCGTGGAGAGGGCCGCCGTCGACAGCATCCTCGACGTCCACCCGCCCGAGATGTTCCTGTGGATCGTCTTCACCAAGCCGGACGGCGGCGCCCGCGTCTGGCACGCGTGGACCGACGGCGGTACCGGTCTGGGTGACCGCATCGACGGCCTCGCCACGGCGGCCGGCATGGACGCCGCCGACTGGCTCCACATCGGCGACCGCCACTGCCAGCAGTCCAGTCGGGGCCGCATCGAGATCCAGGCGTACCCGCTGCGCCCGGTCCTCGCCGACGTCCAGGCCGGAGTTCGAGGCCCCGACGACCGGCGCACCACGCTCCGCGAGTTCGTCGACCTCGCCGCAGAGCTGAACGGGCAGAGGAGGCGCCCCGGGGAGCCGCCGTGGCTCGGCTACGGCCCCGCCGTCGTCAACCGAGTGCGCCAGGCCGGGAGCCGCGCATGAGCCGCACCGGCGGATTCCTCGTCCTGTTCCACTGCCTCACGTGCCTCGTCCTGGTCGGGCTGAGCGTGATGTGCGCGGATCACGACGCCCCACTGTTCGGGATCGTGTTCGCCGCCCTGGCGCTGCTGCCGGTGCGGGCGATCCGCTGCCTGTTCGACGAGGAAGCCGCCGAGATGCAGCGCGCGCAGATCCGGCCCGTGCAGCCCCAGCTCGGCGACCTGGGCGGCCCGATGCCCCGCACCGCCGCGAAGGCCGCCGCGGTCGTCGCCCGCACTGAGTGCGACCGGTGGTGGTCGTCGCTCGGCGCCGAGCACGACCAGGACTGCCCCCACGCCCCCCGCCTCACCGAGACGTGACCAGCAGACGAGCCCCCCGCCCCGCTGTAACCGGGGCGGGAGGCCCGCACCCCGCAACCTACCCCGCAGGAGACCAGTCATGACCCCCCAGCCCAGCCCAAACGATGAGCTGCGCCGCATCGCCGCCATCGTCTGCGACACCGACCGCGGCGAGAGCCCGTTCGCATGGAGCGACCCCGAAACCGACCACCCCGCGCCCGATGCCCGCACCGTGGAGCAGATCCACGCCTGTGCCGACCAGCTCGACGAGGACGCCCGGGAGATTGCCGGGCCGGATGCGGTGCACCCGGTGGCCGCCAAGCTCCGCGCCATGCTCCGCCGCCGCGGCGGTGACCAGTGAGGGGCGTGCACCAGTTGGTGGCCGTCGCCCTCGCCGCCGGCGCCGCTGCGTACCTCGTCGGCCGCCGCCAGGCCCGCCCCCGGTGGGCGCCCGACTGGGCCGCCCCGCCCCGTGCCTGACGTCCACCCGCGAACCGCCCGGCCGGACGACTCCCCGGCCGGGCGCCCCATCCCCCTCAGGAGAAGCGCCATGAGCACCACCACGCGGCTGACCCAGGGCAGCCCCGCCACCACCACGACCCTCGTCGTCACCGACCGGCACCGCGACGTCGACGGCCAGCAGCTCCTCGTCGGCCGATTCTGGAGCGAGCCCGGCGAGACCGGTACGCAAGGCGTCGCGTCCGGACCCGGATTCGTCGCCCTCGCCGACGACTTCCCGCCCGGCGCCCGCCTCACCGTCACCGCGCGGGTCGACGCGCCCACCATTAGCGCGGACACCGCGCCCGGACACGCGGACACCGTGTCCCCGGACAGCGTCCGGACAGCGTCAGAAGAGCCCATGCGCCGCGCCGACGTGCGGGCCGCGATCGACGCCGCATTCGAGATCACCGGCACCGGCAGATGCGACCACCGGTGCACCTGCGGCCACCCGCACATCGCACACAGCCTCACGAAGTACTGCATGGGCTGCCGCGCCCGCTGCGCCCACACCGACGGCCACGGCACCGGCGACTGCCCCCAGCTACTGGACGAACTCCACGCCGAACTCCCGAAAGTTGTCAACCCCGAGATGAAGCCGCAGGCCACGACCGTGCCCGAGCTGGACCGGGTCGACGTGGAGGACCTGGTCGGCTGGCTCGGCACCGTTCTCCCCCAAGACGTCCAGCACTTGGCCATCGGTGCGTGGGGCAACGCGTGGGACGGTGCCGAGGCCGCCCGCGCCGGCCTGGCCGCCGTCCGCCAGGTCCTCGCCGACGACGACCACCCCCTCGACGAGGACGCCGACCTCGGCCGCGCCGTCGCCGACCGCATCGCCCGCCACCGCGGCCGCGCGGCCACCCTCGCCGCGACCCTGGACGAGGTCCTGGGCTACTTCACCCACGACACCCACCCCGGCGAGAAGTGCAAGCAGACCGGGCACGTCCGCGTCGCCACCATCGACCGGTGGCGGCACATTCTCGCGAGCAGCCAGGACGCACCCTGACCCCGGACATGACAGCGGCCTCCACCCGGGAGAGTTGGGGGCCGCCGACGTATATCGAGCAGGGCTGTTGAGCAGCGCGCCGAGGCGTCTACGGAGCCTGAGCTGGCTGCTGTTGACCGTTGGCCGCCGCCGGAGAACCCGGAGCCACCGAGGGGGCCACCATGGCCTGCACCAGCACCATCAGTACCTCCCGTCGCTGCTCTTCAGTCAAGCCTGCATCAACAATCAGGCGCTCCGCGGCCAGGTACCTGGAGAACTCCAAGGGCTGGTCGAAGTACGACCGCAGGTGCGTGGCCGCGGACTCCTGCGACTTGACGAAGGTCTTGCTCACATACCCGGCCAGAGCTGCGGAGACGGCCCCCAAACCGCCTGCCACGATGCTTCCAGTCGCGTTGCTCGCTTTCAGGGCCACAGCGATAAAACCAACGAGGAGCGCGAAGCCGAGCCCCATGGAGATCTGAGCGTTCCGGAAGGATTTTTTGGCCTGGTCCTGAGCGATGATGTGATACAGCTCCAGGCGTGCATGCGTAAGTTCCCATTGCTCGGCAAGTGCAATTCTGCGTCCTTCCTGAGGTGGAACTTCCGAGTTGCCGCCTTGGCGCGGAGTCGGAACGTCGGTGGCCGTTCCGTCCCCGGGCCGCCCGTACCAAACGTGAAGGTCTCCGTGGAGGTCTCCGCCGATGACAGGGTTGGCGTCTCCGCGTACGGCATTTTCCAAAGATCGCTCAGCTTGGCGGACGCGGTCGCGACTTTCGCGGATAAGTGAACTGTCTCTCCTGTAGTACCGGAGCAGCACATAGGTTGCGGGTACGCTCAGCGCAAAAACGATCGCCGCGTAATTTTGGCGAGTACCCGTATCGTCCGATCTCAGAGCAGCGATCATGAATACCGCCGCTGAACCGAGTAGCACAAATGCCGTGATGGCGGCCGCTAGCCGAACGCTGTGCGGGTCGCTGAGCGGACGGCGCCTCTGGGCCCCGTCGCCGGAGTTCGGTACCTCGGGTGTCTCACTACTCGGCATGCGGATCAGCATGCCGAGCTCCCTCTGCAACGTCCACCGGTTCCCTAGCACTGAGCAAACGAGACGGCCCCCACCCGGCACAGGTGGGGGCCGCAGCTCGTTCAGGCCTCAGCTCACAGGCCGCGGTCGCTGTTCCACTTGCTGACATACATCGCGTAGAAGACGTTGCCGATGCCCGCCGTGCAGAACAGGAGCACCAGGTGCACCATCGCCGACTGGCGCTTGCGTCGCCGGCCGAAGCCGCCCACGGCAGCCGCGGCCGACGCCGACGCCGACGACGCCGCACTGTTGTTGATGATGATGGGCGGCGGCGCGTACCCGTACCCGGGCGGCGGCGCCCCGTACGGCTGCGCGGGCGGCGCAGCCTGTGGCTGGGCAGGGGGTTGCTGATCTGGTGCAGCGGTCATGGTTGGGGCCCCTCGAAGTCTGGTGTGCAGGGTGCGGGACCGAACGATAGGGGGCGCACAGGGGAATCCCGTGGCAGAACGCCCAGGCGTCCCACGAACGAGGCGGCGCTCGATCGTGTGCCCGCAGAGCGCACAGCAGGCGCGCGTCAACGCCCCCCGGCCTCCCGGATGCTCGCCTCCAGCGCCGCCATCAGGTCCACGGCCGGCACCGGCTCCTCCAGCCCCGCCCCCGTCATCTTCGCCACCACCAGCTGCTCGAGCGCCGCCGCGTACTCGTCGTGCAGCTCGGCGATCTCCACCCCGGCGAGCTGGTCCATCAGCAGCTCCGCGAGCTCCAGCTCCCGCTCCGTCACCGGCGCCGACGAGGACAAGTCGCCGGGCTCGCGGATCTCCTCCGGCCACAGCAGCGTGTGGAGCACGAGCATCCCGTGACGGGGCCTCAGCACCGCCAGCCGCTCCCGCGTGCGCAGCGTCACCTTCGCCAAGGCCACCGTGCCGTGCCGCGCCAGAGCCTCCACCAGCAGCGCATACGGCCGGTGCCCCTGCTCGCCGGCCGCGCCGACCCAGTACGGCTTGGAGTAGAGGATCGGGTCGACGTCGCGCTCGTCGACGAACCCCAGCACGTCCACGGTGCGCTTCGTCGGAAGCGGGAGCGCGGCCAGGTCCTCATCGAGGAGCACGACGGTCCGGCCGTCCGGCCGCTCCCACCCCCGGGCGATCTCCGACTGCGGGACCTCGACGTCCTCGCTCTCACACACCCGCCGGTGCCTGATCCTGGAACCATCGCGCGCATGAACCTGATGGAACCCGGTGCCGTGCTCCTCGGTCGCCGAGTACAGGTGGACAGGCAGGCTGACCAGGCCGAACGTCACGTAGCCGGTCCAGATCGCGCGCATACCGACAGCGTGGAATGCGGGGCAGCCCGGTGCACGGTGGACTAGCCCGCCCGGCGCTGGCCCTGCCTCGCCCCTATTGCGGTAACGCCACTATCCTCGCGGCACAGGTCCGCGACCAGGGGGAACCATGGAGATTGCCGCGCTTGCGATCATGGTCATCGGCGGCGCATTGCTGGCGACCGACTACCGGGACACGGTCCGGCGCTTCCTGAGCGTCGTGAGCCCCAGCCACGTCCTCACGCGCGGCTTCGCCCGGGCCTTCGGAGCAGGGTGGGCCGTTTTCGGCGTTGCGTTGATCGCAATCCTGCTCACCGGTCACTGATCGGGCGTCGCGTCAGCCGCGAAGCACCGCCTCGGGGCGACACTCCTCGCACGGCGAGACGATGTCCACCTCCAGTGCCACCAGCGCCTCCTGCCGGTTGAGCGTGCCGCCAGCGGCCTGCCGGCAGCGCGCCCGGTGCAGGATGCCGCGCCCGCCGTCCACCGGCACGTGCGCGAGCTTCCACCCCGCCGCCGGCTCCCGCCCGGCCGGCTCCGCCGATGGCTGGCCCGGCATGCGGACCGCCTCCGGCGACCACCAGTAGCGCCGCCAGTAGTGCACCGGCCACCCGTCGCCCTCAAGGAAGCACACCCGTATCAGCAGCGTGACCCGCCCGTCGGCGTGCCGGAACTTCACGAACACCGTCGCCTGGTGCCACTGCCCGCCGACCCGCACCTCCACCCGCGGCCGCCGATCCGACGGGTACGCCTCCACGTCCGCCCCGGGAACACCCGTCGGCAGATCCCCGTGATGGACCCGCACCACGTCACCATCGAGGAACTGCTCCTAGACCGGGCTCACCGCCCGGGACTCCATGCGCATCCCAGCCTCGTCCCAGTAGAACCACGCGCGGCGACGGCCATCCGGCAGGGCCGGCCAGAGGGTCAGGTGGAGCGCGATCCGCCCGTCCGGGTGCTCGCGGCGCTCCGTCGCGATGGCCCGGTACGGGCGCCCGGCGATCTGCAGGCGGACCCTGGGCCGGTTGCGCTCCGGGTACGCCTCGGTGACAGCGACCGGCTCGGCGCCGTCCCCGGGACGCCGGGGCGGTACTCCACCGCATCACGCCAATCGATCACATGTTCGACTGTAGGGCGAGGGGAGGACGCAGCCAACCCCGGCCGCCGCCGGTCACCCCTTCGAGTGGCCGCCCGCATCGGCAGCCGCCCCGGCCAGGCCACCGCCCAAAGAGAGATCGCCCCAACGCGCGCGTGTATCGGCCATCCGGTACGTCGTGCCGAGGACCTCGTCGTCTGCGCGGACCACCCGGTCGCTTGTGCCGCGAGCGAGGCCATGACGCTAAGTCACATCGCTGCTGTGCAGCGCGAGTTGTGTGAGGGGGCTGCGCCGAGGATGCTGACTTGTGGCGTGTCACGCAACAAGTCAGAGAACCGGGGGAGTCCATGGCTGGGCAGGGGAGCGACGTTCTCGAGGCGTCGCAGGTGCGGATCTACTCGGCCTCCGGTGAGGTGATCGGTGCCGGGTTCCTCGTCGCTGCCGATGTGGTGTGCACCTGCGCTCACGTCGTCACCCGAGCACTAGGGGTGCCAAATGCCGCGGATCAGGCGCCCGGCAAGCCGGTGGACCTTGACTTTCCGCTGCTGAACGGCCGCCCCCGGGCCCAGGCCACCGTGGTGTCCTGGCGGCACGGCGGGGCGGACGTCGCGCTGTTGCGGCTCGACGCGATAGTCGAAGGCGCGCGTCCAGTGCCGCTCGTTGACGGGACCGGCGTATGGGGACATACCTTCCGGGTGCTCGGCTACCCGGCCAGCGCCGACCGTGGCATCTGGGCCTCAGGCACACTACGCGCCGGGCAGGGCTCGGGCTGGGTACAGATGGAGGCGCACGGGCCGGGGCCGCGCGTCGCAGAAGGGTTCAGCGGGGCCCCGGTCTGGGATAATGAGCAGGACGGTGTCGTCGGGATGACGGTTGCCGCGCATAGGGGCGAGCGCACCGCGTATCTGTTGCCGTCAGCCGACCTGGTCGACGAACGGATTCTGCGGCCGCGCTGCCCGTTTCAGGGACTCGCGGCGTTCACGGAGGACGACGCGGAGTTCTTCCACGGCCGCGACAGCGACACCGCCCGCGTGTACACGGCCGTGCGCAGGCGCCGGGTGACACTGGTGGCGGGGCCTTCCGGTTGCGGGAAGTCGTCCCTCGTACGGGCTGGAGTGTTGCCCCGGCTGCGGGCCGACGGCGTAAGGGTGTCTGAACTGCGGCCCGTTCCCGGGGTGCGGCCTGCAGCTGTGCTCGCCCGGGCGCTGACCGGCGTACTGGAAGCGGGGCTCGGCGAGATCGACAGGATCGCCAAGGCCGAGGCACTGACGGGCCTGCTGGAGACCAGCGCCGATCTGCCCGCAGAACTACGCGCCAGGGTCCTCGCCTCTGGCGATAGTGCCGGGCACGTCCTCTTCGTCGACCAGCTCGAGGAGTACGCAGGCGCCGAGCCGGATGCCGCGCGCGACCTCTTCGGGCTGCTCGCCGCCCTAGCAGGCGAGGATGGCGCGGCCACGCTGCGGGTCGTCGCTACCGCGCGCCCCGACTCCCTTGATGTGCTGGTGACGGCCGACACGTCCGACCTCGTCAGTGACGCAGTGCAGTTCCTCGCGCCGCTAACAGTCGACGACCTGGAGCGAGCGGTGACCGCGCCCGTTGACGCCGTGCCCGGGCTCTGGTTCGAGCCAGGACTGCCGAAGCGGATCGTCGCCGACGCGGGCAACCAGCCCGGGCGGATGCCGCTGGTCCAATTCACCCTGACCGAGCTGTGGAAGCGCCGCACTCGCTCGATGCTCACCCACGCCGCCTACGACGATCTGGGTGGCGTCGCGGGTGCCCTCGTCACATACGCGGACGATGCCCTCGCCGGACTGACTAAGGCGCAACAGGAATGTGCTCGGCGGCTGTTCGTGCAGCTGGCCCGGCCCGGCGAGGGTGACGTCTTCTCCCGTAAGCCCACCCGCACCGCCGACCTCGCTCCCGAACTTCTTGCCCTGGCACGGGAGCTGGCCCCCGGCAAGCTTGTCGTCCTCTCCAGCGCACCAGGTGGGACCGAGCAAGAGGAGATCGTGGATCTGGCGCACGAGGCACTCACCAATCTCTGGCCGCGCTTAAGGCAATGGCTGATCGACTCCCGGGACTTCCGACTCTGGCAGGAACAGCTGCGGGCCGACCTGCACCGCTGGCAGGAACAACACCACGAGCCCGCTCGCCTGCAGAGCGGATCCGACTTGGCCGAGGCCGACCGCAGGCTGTCCGAACACCCCGAGGACATCTCCGCCGACGAGCGCAGCTATATCCAGCTCAGCCGCCGCCACGCCAGGCGCGGCGCCCGCCTCCGGCAGGCCGCCGTTGGGGCGCTGGCGGTTCTCACGGTGCTCGCAATCGTACTGGCGCTGTCCACATACCAGAACCTCAAGCGGGCCGAGGAGCAGCTACGCACGCAGGCCGCGGGCCTGCTCGCCCAGGCCGCCGAAGACCGTCCGGGCGGCGATCCCGCCACCGCGTTGCAGCTCGCGCTGGCCGCGTGGAAAACCAAGCAGACTGCCAAGACCCGCCAGGCCTTGCTGCACCAATACTCGCGAGGACAGTATCTAGTCGCTAGCTACCCGTCGGTATGGCGGGGCCGGGTCACCGGAATGAACGCCACCCCCGACGCCCGCACCCTCGTCGTGCAGTCGAAGCCTGGTGGCGGCGACCGGAGGACGGTCACTGTGGTCACCGGCGCTCTCCGAGGTACGCCCCGGGCGCGGGAGCTTAGCGGTGTCCCGGAAGGGGAGATCCCAGCCGCCGCCATCAGTCCGGACGGCCGGTTCTTTGCCGCGACCGCAGGCGGACGGGTGCAGCTGTGGCGGCTGAGCGACCCGAAACACCCTGCCATCCTTAACCTCGGCGGCCACAAGGTTCCATCGAGATTCGAGGCGACCCTAGACTTCAGCAGCGACGGAAAGCGGCTGCTGCTGACGATGAGCGATCGCTCTGCGGAGTGTTACAAGGACACCCAGCAGTGCGCTCCCACCTTCGCTGACGCGTGGCGGGTGCCAACCGGTACCCCCCTTCACCTCCCTGACGGGCTTGTCCCTGAGACGGGGTTGAGGGAGGCTGCGTTCACCTCCGACTCGAACACCGTCGCGACAATCAGCACCGGCAAGGAGCTGCGCAAGCGTATCGAGATCAGAGATTTCACCACGGGCCAGTTGCGTTACACCTCCACCACCGGAGGAGACGATTTCGCGGCGCTTCGAGCGGGTGGTGAGATCCTCGTCAGGACGGACACCACGTACGCACAGGCACTCGATCGCACCCCTGGCCGCAGGAGCGAGCTGCACACTGGCGGCGAGCCGGACGCGACCTCCATGTATGGAGTCGACGGGGCAGCAGGCGCATACGCCCCAGGGCTCTCGGATGCGGAGTACGCTGAGCCGGCCATTACGGACCTCCGCACCGGGCGCACGTACCGCACCCGCATCCCGACCTCTGGCAGCACTCCCACCGATTACACGGGTGTCGCCGCGGCGCCGCGCGCCGACGGCGGGCTCACTCTCCTCGTGCCCGTTGGCACGGCGCTGATGGCGGTCCGGGCCGAGCCGGCGGGCAGCGAACGGTTCTCGGAGAACAGCGCTGGCGACGAGAGGTACAAGGTGTCGCCCAACGGGCGCTTCATCGCCCGGGCCACCCACCGGAACCTTGAGGTCCTAGACGCCTCCCGCACCCGCCGCCAGTCGGTGCCGCTCCCGCCACCGGCCGGAGCAGTCGACTGGCTGCCTGTTTGGACCGCCGACTCGAAGCGGATCGTGGTGTGGGGTGAGAACGACAACCTCTACCGGTCGTACTCCGTTCAGGACCTGAGTGACAGCGTGTCGTTGACTGGCGTCGTCCCGAGAGCGAGGAAAGTCGACGGTGTCGCCCCGCTACAGGGCAGCGAGATCGGCCTGCTGGCCAAGGACGGGACACTCACGCGCGTCGACGTCACCGACGCGGCCGTGCTCGCCCGGCCGTTCTTCGTCCACCCCACACCGACTTCCGCCGGCTCCACCAATGAGCTCTCTATCAGTGGCAACCTGATCGCCCGTCCCGGGCACCCCGGACAGGTCGTCGCGGTCACCAGGAGGGGAGCCGTGCGCGGAGAAATCCTATTGTGGGATGTGCGTGTTCCTCGGCGCATTACGACGCTGTCGGGGCCGTCCATCAGCACATCGTTCGCCTCCTTTACATCCGTCACCAGCCCGCTCGCCTTCGACGCGGACGGCTCACGCCTAGCCGTGAAGAACGCCGACGGGCAGGTACGAGTTTGGGACGTGGACGGCAAGAAGCAGCTGAGTGATGGAGCGCTCGTCTCGGCTGGTGACGCCCTGGTCGGATTCGGACCTGGTGGCAGCGTTGTCACGTACGTCACGGCGAAGCATCAGGTCCTGGTCTACGACCTGAAAGGCGACGGTCTCTCCGGCACGCTGGCAGTTTCGGGGGATGACTGGACAGCGGGTGTCGTGGACGGCCGCCGTCTGACCATCGACACCGGCGACCTGCACCAGACCTTCGACCTGCGCCCCGACGCTCAGTTCCGTGCCTTGTGCGCTGCCGCAGGGCGCGACTACACCTCAGCCGAACGCAAGCGTCTGCCGGAGGGAACCCCGTCAAGGCCGCCCTGCGCCTGACAGGTCCCGCGGGCGATATGTGCCCTACGGAAGCCCCAACTGCCACGATCCTGTAACCGAGCTACTTACTGCCCGTCCCTCGTGTGCGGCTTCTGCACAATTCTGCTCATGACCGACTCACAAGAATTCTCTCTCGATGACAGCACAACGGTTCGGTTCGTTGTCGCGGGGGAAGCTCAACCAGGCCTGGAGGAAGCGGACTCCTCGGGCGATATCGGACCGCTTGTCCCCGTGGCCCGGCGCGGGCCGGCCATCGCTGCCGTTGCCGCCGATGTGCTGCGCAACACGCTCAAGCCCCTCGGCCCTCTGGTCCAAGAGGTGCACGATGCGGTGATGGCCGGACCCACGCCGCCTACCGAGGTTGCCGTCACCTTTGGCGTGCAGCTCGGACAGGACTTGAAGTTGGGCATTGTCAACGGCAGCGGGCAGGCACATCTGACGGTCACCGCCACCTGGAAGCCTGGGGCGTGACGGATGCAAGATTCGTAGCCTCGACGCGTTCCATTCCTTGCGTGGCCGGTCCGAGGCAGGGAACGTGCGTCGCGTCTGGCACACAGGCCCCTCTTTGTGATTCTCGGAGGGGTAGCAGTGGCCATGTCGCGCACCCTAACCCCGGGCACTGGCACCGGGCTCGTGACGCATCAGGGCAGGTGGAGAAGTGGGCGCCTCGGCGTGGGACAGGGCTTGATCAAGTTCCGTAGGTGTCTGGATCGTTGGTGATGCCCAGGATGCGGAGTGCTCGCTCGGGTTCGTTGCGAATTGCGCGGGTGGTCTTGGCGATGTTGTCGGCTCCGAGGATTTTCAGCACGCCGATGGCGAGGTTGCGAAAGGTCGCCATGGCACGCGGTGCGGTCCCGGTGTGGACGGTGGAGGCGTCCTCGGCGAAGGTGACGTCCCTGATGTGGTGCGAGGAGTTCTCGATTCCCCAGTGCCCGCGAATCGCAGCGGCCAGGTCGGCAGGGCCGG
>NZ_KB892107.1:0-122717 GCF_000373665.1 Streptomyces sp. BoleA5 | reverse complement strand
ACGTAGGAGCGGTTCCACAGCGGCTCGAACATCGTGTTGGCGAAACGCAGCGCCAGGATGTTCTGGACCGTCTCCTTGCCCAGGTAGTGGTCGATCCGGAAGACGTCCTGGGAGCGGAAGACCTGGTGGACGACCTGGTTGAGCTCCTGGGCACTGGCCAGGTCGTGCCCGAAGGGCTTCTCGATGACGGCCCGGCGCCAGGAGCCCTCGGGAGGGTCGGACAGCCCGTGCTTCTTCAGCTGCTGGACCACGCTCGGGAAGAACTTGGGCGGCACGGAGAGGTAGAAGGCGAAGTTGCCGCCCGTACCGCGGGCCTTGTCCAGTTCGTCGACCGTGGCGCGCAGCTTCTCGAAGGCCTGGTCGTCGCCGAAGTCGCCGGGGACGAACCGCATCCCCTCGGAGAGCTGCTGCCAGACCTCCTCGCGGAAGGGGGTGCGCGCGTGCTCCTTGACGGAGTCGTGGACGACCTGCGCGAAGTCCTCGTCCGCCCAGTCGCGGCGGGCGAAGCCCACGAGGGAGAAGCCCGGCGGCAGCAGCCCGCGGTTGGCCAGGTCGTACACGGCGGGCATCAGCTTTTTACGTGACAAATCGCCCGTGACGCCGAAGATCACCAGGCCCGACGGCCCCGCGATGCGCGGGAGCCGTCGGTCCGATGCGTCACGCAGCGGGTTGGCGCTGCTCAACGTGCTTACGCCTCCTTCGGCGCCAGGCGCTTGAGCTCGGCCTCGGTCGAGCCCAGCAGCTCGTTCCAGGACACCGCGAACTTCTCGACGCCCTCGTCCTCCAGCAGCTGGACGACGTCGTCGTACGAGATGCCGAGCGCGCCGATCGCGTCGAGCTCGCCCTGGGACTGCTCGTAGGTGCCGCGGATGGTGTCCCCGGTGACCTCACCGTGGTCGGCGACCGCGTCCAGCGTGGCCTCGGGCATGGTGTTGACGATGCCCGGGGCGACCAGCTCGGTCACGTACAGGGTGTCCGGGTAGGCAGGGTCCTTCACACCGGTGGAGGCCCACAGCGGACGCTGCTTGTGCGCCCCCTCACGCTCCAGCGCCTGCCAGCGGTCGGAGGAGAAGACCTCCTCGTACGCCTGGTAGGCCAGCCGGGCGTTGGCGACGGCGGCCTTGCCCTTGAGGGCCTTGGCCTCGTCGCTGCCCAGCTTCTCCAGGCGCTTGTCGATCTCGGTGTCCACGCGCGACACGAAGAAGGAGGCCACCGAGCGGATCAGGGAGAGGTCCAGGCCTGCGGCCCGGGCCTTCTCCAGGCCCGCCAGGTAGGCGTCCATGACCTCGCGGTAGCGCTCCAGCGAGAAGATCAGCGTGACGTTGACGCTGATGCCCCGGCCGATCACCTCGGTGATGGCCGGCAGGCCCGCCTTGGTCGCCGGGATCTTGATCAGGGTGTTGGGCCGGTCCACCAGCCAGGCCAGCTGCTTGGCCTCGGCGATGGTGGCTGCGGTGTCGTGGGCCAGACGCGGGTCGACCTCGATCGACACGCGGCCGTCCTGGCCGCCGCTGGCGTCGTACAGCGGGCGCAGCACGTCGGCGGCGTCGCGTACGTCCGCGGTCGTGATCATCCGCAGTGCCTCGTCCACCGTCACCTTGCGCGCGGCGAGGTCGGTGAGCTGCTGCTCGTAGCCGTCACCGCCGGCGATCGCCTTCTGGAAGATCGACGGGTTGGTGGTGACGCCGACCACGTGGCTCTGGTCCATGAGCTCGGCCAGGTTGCCGGAGGTGATCCGCTTACGGGACAGGTCGTCGAGCCAGATCGCCACGCCCTCGTCGGAGAGGCGCTTGAGTGCGTCTGTCATGGGTTCTGCATCTCCTCGGTACGTCGTATGGGTCTGTGCGTCAGCGTGCGGCGGCGGCGACGGACTCGCGTGCGGCGGCGGCCACGGCCTCTGCGGTCAGACCGAACTCGCGGTAGAGGACCTTGTAGTCGGCGCTTGCCCCGAAGTGCTCCAGGGACACAATCCGGCCCGCGTCGCCGACGAAGCGGTGCCAGGTCAGCCCGATTCCGGCCTCGACGGCGACCCTCGCGCGCACGTTCGGCGGGATGACGCTGTCGCGGTACGCCTGGTCCTGCTCCTCGAACCACTCCACGGACGGCATGGAGACCACGCGCGTCGGGATGCCGTCGGCCTGAAGCTGCTCGCGGGCCTCGACGGCCAGCTGCACCTCGGAGCCGGTGCCGATCAGGACGACCTGCGGCTGACCGCCCTCGGCGTCGAAGAGCACGTAGCCGCCCTTGGCCGCGTTCTCGTTCGCCGGGTAGGTCGGTACATTCTGCCGGGTCAGCGCCACGCCGTGCGGGGCGGGCTTGGCGGTGTGGCGGCGCAGGATCTCCGCCCAGGCGATCGCCGTCTCGTTGGCGTCGGCCGGCCGGACGATGTTGAGGCCGGGGATGGCGCGCAGCGCGGCCAGGTGCTCGATCGGCTGGTGGGTCGGGCCGTCCTCGCCGAGGCCGATGGAGTCGTGCGTCCACACGTAGGACACGGGCAGCTTCATCAGCGCGGCGAGGCGCACGGCCGGGCGCATGTAGTCGGAGAACACCAGGAAGGTGCCGCCGTAGATGCGGGTGTTGCCGTGCAGCGCGATGCCGTTCATCGTCGAGCCCATGGCGTGCTCGCGGATGCCGAAGTGCACGGTGCGGCCGTACGGGCTCGCCTCCGGCAGCGGGTTGTCCGCCGGGAGGAACGAGGACGAGGCGTCGATGGTGGTGAGGTTCGAGCCCGCCAGGTCGGCGGAGCCGCCCCACAGCTCGGGGATCACGCCGCCCAGCGCCTTGAGCACCTCACCGGAGGCCTTGCGGGTGGCGACGTCCTTGCCCGCGGGGAACTCCGGGACGACGTCCTCCCAGCCGGCCGGGAGCTCGCCGGCGTGGATGCGGTCGAAGGTACGGGCCCGCTCCGGGTTGGCGGAGCGCCACTCCTCGAACCGCTTGGTCCACTCCGCGTGGGCCTCGCGGCCGCGGTCGGCGACCTTGCGCGCGTGCGCCAGCACCTCGGCGGCGACCTCGAAGCTCTGCTCGGGGTCGAAGCCCAGTACCTTCTTGGTGGCCGCGACCTCCGCGTCGCCCAGCGCCGAGCCGTGGGCGGCCTCGGTGTTCTGGGCGTTCGGCGCGGGCCAGGCGATGATCGTGCGGGCCGCGATGATCGAGGGGCGGTCGGTGACGGCCCGGGCCTTGTCGAAGGCGGCGTACAGGGCGTGCACGTCGAAGTCGCCCGAAGGGTCCTGCTCGATGCGCTGCACGTGCCAGCCGTAGGCCTCGTAGCGCTTCAGCACGTCCTCGGAGAAGGCGGTCGCGGTGTCGCCCTCGATCGAGATGTGGTTGTCGTCGTACAGGGCGATCAGGTTGCCCAGCTTCTGGTGCCCGGCCAGCGAGGACGCCTCGGCGGAGATGCCCTCCTCCAGGTCGCCGTCGGAGACGATCGCCCAGATGGTGTGGTCGAAGACCGACTCGCCCGGCGCCGCGTCCGGGTCGAACAGGCCGCGCTCGTAGCGGGCGGCCATCGCCATGCCCACCGCGTTGGCGACGCCCTGGCCCAGCGGGCCGGTGGTGGTCTCCACACCCGTCGTGTGACCGTGCTCCGGGTGGCCGGGGGTGCGCGAGCCCCAGGTGCGGAAGGCCTTGAGGTCCTCCAGCTCCAGCCCGTAACCCGAAAGGAAGAGCTGCGTGTACAGCGTCAGCGACGTGTGTCCCGGCGACAGGACGAAGCGGTCGCGACCGGTCCACGCGGCGTCGGAGGGGTCGTGCCGCATCAGCTTCTGGAACAGCAGGTAGGCCGCGGGGGCGAGGCTCATCGCCGTGCCCGGATGGCCGTTGCCGACCTTCTGTACGGCGTCCATCGCCAGAACCCGGGCGGTGTCAACCGCACGCCTGTCCAGCTCGCTCCACTCCAGCTCGGAGGTGGTCGGCTCGGTGCTCACCTGAGAGGGCTCCTCTCCACATGTATTACGCCGGTGACGATGTGCACACCGGGCGTTGCCGAGCCTACCCCTGCACGTGCGTGCACCTTTTCGAGTGTGGGCTCGACGGCTGCGGCAACCGATCCCCGGGCAGCGGCATTCCCTCCCCGGCACCGGTGGTGTCACCAGCGTGCCCCGGTCAGCGTTTCTTCGCCTGTTGAACGCAGAACACCTTCAGGTTGCACTTCTCTTGCGCTATGGAGGCCAACACGTGGCACCCCCGAGCGCGGGCGGAGTATCCGCTACGTCTAAAGTGGCGTGGTACGCGCAAGCGGAGCCGCTTGCTGGACTTTTCCTCAGGGGTGTTCGTGACGGCCGTCGAATCCCGGCCCGCCGGAGCCATCGGGTCGAGCCACGGCCACCGGCCGTTCGGTGCCCGTGTGATGGCGTTCGTGGCGCTGACCAAGCCGCGCATCATCGAGCTGTTGCTCATCACGACGGTTCCGGTGATGTTCCTTGCGGCAGGCGGTGTCCCCGACCTCTGGCTGGTCGCGGCGACCATGGTCGGCGGCTACATGTCGGCGGGCGGCGCCAACGCCCTCAACATGTACATCGACCGCGACATCGACGCGCTCATGCACCGTACGGAGCAGCGCCCGCTGGTCACCGGCATGGTCGCGCCGTGGGAGTGCCTGGTCTTCGGCATCACGCTTTCGGTGGTTTCCACCGCGTGGTTCTGGGTGCTCGTCAACCCCCTGTCGGCGGCGCTGTCCCTCGCGGCGATCCTCTACTACGTCTTCGTCTACACCCTCGGCCTCAAGCGCCGCACGGCCCAGAACATCGTCTGGGGCGGCATCGCCGGCTGCATGCAGGTGCTCATCGGCTGGTCGGCGGTGCGGAACGAGCTGGCCTGGGCGCCGTTCGTCCTCTTCCTCGTCCTCTTCTTCTGGACGCCCCCGCACTACTGGCCGCTGTCGATGAAGGTGAAGGACGACTACGAGCGCGTGGGCGTGCCCATGCTGCCGGTCGTGGCGGGCAACGTCGTGGTGGGGCGGCAGATCGTCATCTACAGCTGGGTGATGGTGCTGGTCTCGCTCACGCTGTGGTGGCCGCTCGGTGCGGCGAGCTGGTTCTACGCGGCCGCCGCCGTGCTGCTGGGCGCCTTCTGGCTGGTCGAGGCGCACGCCCTGTACGGACGGGCGAAAGCCGGTGTGGTCGGCGCCAAGCTCAAGGAGATGCGGCTGTTCCACTGGTCCATCACCTACGCGACGCTGCTGTTCGTCGCCGTCGCCGTGGACCCCTTCCTGCGCTGATTACCGACGGGTAGCATTCCTTTCATGGCAGAGACCGAGGAAGCAGTCACCCAGGCCGCGGACCGCCGGGCCGCGGCCCGTGCCGAGCGCCGCGCCGCCCGCCTGGCGAAGCAGATCACCGCGTTCGCCAGGAGCCACGGCGGCGGTGCCGAGGGCCAGATCGCGTACATCGGCGAGGTCGGCACCCGCATCGTGCTCGTCGGGGAGAACGGCGAGTGGGGCGACCTGGTGGCCCCCACGTACGACATCGCCCGCAGCGCCGTGGAGCGCTCCGGGATCACCGTGCACGAGTCCTTCGACGGAGACCTCGCCGCCAAGGTGCGCACCGGCCGCTACGAGTGGTCGCGGATGGCCGGGATCCAGATCGGCGGCCCCGCCAACACCTGACGCCGGCCCCGTCCGTTAGGACCATGGGAGTGGTCCGGTCGACGGGTGGCAACGAGGAGGCGCGGGTGGATACCGAGGAACGCGACGAGCGGCGGCTGACGGCCCGCCGGGAAGCGGCGCGGCTGTCCGCGGAGGGCGTGCGCGCCGTCGCCGTCAGCTGGGTCGACAACGCGGGCATCAGCAGGGCCAAGACCGTGCCGACCGCCCGGCTGCCGCACGCCGCGCACCGCGGGGTGGGCATGTCGCCGGTCTTCGACGTCTTCACCTCCGACGACGCCGTCACCTCCTCCCCGCTCATCGGCGGCCCCGACGGCGACCTGCGGCTCCTCCCCGACCTGGACCGGCTGACCGTGCTGGCCGCCCGGCCCGGCTGGGCCTGGGCCCCGGCCGACCGCTACGACCAGGACGGCCGCCCGCACCCCGCCTGCCAGCGGCTGTTCGCCCGGCGTATGACGGAGCGCGCCGCCGAGCGCGGTCTGGAACTGCGGATGGGCTTCGAGACCGAATGGGTCGTGGCCAAGGACGACGGCAGCGGCGACTGGGCCTCCCGCGGCCCGGCCTACGGCCTGACGCGGGTGACCGAACTCTCGGACTACCTGCTCGACCTCCACGACGCCCTCGCCGCCCAGCGCATCGAGGTCCTGCAGGTGCACCCCGAGTACGCGCCCGGCCAGTTCGAGGTGTCCACCGCGCCCGCCGACCCGGTCCGCGCCGCCGACGAGGCCGTCCTCGTCCGCGAGACCGTGCGGGCGGTCAGCGCCGCCCACGGGCTGCGCGCGTCCTTCGCCCCGGCCGTCGTCGCCGGGCAGGTCGGCAACGGTTTCCACCTGCACCTCAGCCTGCGCGAGCACGGGGACAACCTGCACCGCGACCCCACAGCTCCGTACGGCCTGGCACCCGCCGCGAACACCTTCCTGGCGGCCGTGCTCGACGCCCTGCCCGCCCTGTGCGCCATCGGCGCCCCGTCCCCGGCCAGCTATCTGCGGCTCGTCCCCTCCCACTGGGCCGGCGTGTACCGCTGCTGGGGCGTGGAGAACCGCGAGGCGGCGCTGCGCCTGGTGCCGGGCGAGGCCGACGACCCCGACGGCGGCCACGCCGAGCTCAAGCCCTTCGACGCCGCCGCCAACCCCTATCTGCTGGTCGGCTCCGTCATCGCGGCGGGCCTGGCCGGTCTGCGCGACGACGGGGGGACGCTGCCGCCGCCGGTCAGCGGCGACCCGGTCGGGCACGGCGACCGGAAGCGGCTGCCCACCTCGCTCGGCGAGGCTCTCTCGCACCTCCTGCGCAACGGGGCACTGAAGGAGGCCCTGGGCGAGGCGCTGTTCGGCGCGGTGGTCGCGGTGCGGCGCGCCGAGTCCGAGGCGCTGGCCGAGTACGGTCCCGACGAGCTCGCGGAGGCCACCCGGTGGCGGTGGTGATCGAGCTGCCGCCGCTGGTCGACCACCACTGCCACGGCGTCGTGCGCGGCGAGCTCGGCATCGCGGGCTTCGAGACGTATCTCACCGAGTCCGACGCGCCCGCGGCGCCCGGCACCACCTTCTTCGACACCCAGACAGGCTTCGCCGTCCGCCGCTGGTGCCCGCCGCTGCTCGGACTGGAGCCGCACTGCCCACCGGCGGGCTACCTCGCGCGGCGCCGCGAACTCGGGGTGTACGAGACAACGCGCCGGCTGATGCGGGGCAGCGGCATCGGCACGTACCTCGTCGACACCGGGCTGCCCGGGGGCCTGACGACGCCCGCGGAGCTCGCCGCCGCCGGCGGGGGAGCGGAGCGGGAGATCGTCCGGCTGGAGCGGCTCGCCGAGGACGTCGCCGGGACCTGCGACTCGGCGGGGGCCCTGGTCGAGAGCATCGCCGCCGCCGTCCACGCCGCCGCGCGCACCGCCGCCGGCTTCAAGTCGATCGCCGCCTACCGCCAGGGCCTGGGCCTCGCCCCGCAGCCGCCTGCGCCCGACGAGGTCCGGCACGCCGCCGGGGCGTGGCTGGAGGCGCGCAGCGCCGGACGTCCCCGGCTCGACGACCCCGTACTGCTGCGGCACCTGCTGTGGACGGCCGTCGCGACCGGGCTGCCGCTGCAGCTGCACACCGGCTTCGGTGACCCGGACCTGCGGCTCGACCGGGCGGACCCGGCGCTGCTGACGGACTTCGCCCGGGCGACCGCCGGGACCGGGACCGACCTGGTGCTGCTGCACTGCTACCCGTACCACCGCCAGGCGGCGTACCTGGCGAACGTCTTCCCGCACGTGCACGCGGACGTCGGCCTCGCGCTCACCCATGTGGGGGCGCGGGCGGGCGCGGTCCTCGCGGAGTTCCTCGAGCTGGCGCCGTTCGGCAAGCTGCTGTTCTCGACGGACGCCTACGGGCTGCCCGAGCTGTACGTGACCGGCGCGGAGGCCTTCCGCGGCGCGGTGCGCGAGGTGCTGGGCGGCTGGGTCGCGGACGGCGCCTGGTCGGCGGCCGACGCCCGGCGCGTCGCGGCCATGGTGGCCGCGGACAACGCGCGGCGGCTGTACCGGCTCCCGTGAGCGGGGGCGGTCGGCTCTCTCGCCGTCTCGCGCCCGCAGGGCGTGCCGCGGCCGCGGTCCCTACGCGGCCGGCGCGGGCTCCGGGGCGGACGTGACGGCCGTGGGCACCGGCTCCTTGCCGCGCTCGTTCTCCGGACGCTCGCGCATCGAGAGCAGCACGCGCAGCACCGCGATCCACACCAGCGTCGAGCCGAGCATGTGGAGGGCCACCAGGACCTCGGGCAGCTTCGTGAAGTACTGGACGTAGCCGATGACGCCCTGCGAGAGCAGCACGATCAGCAGATCCCGCACCCGGGCCCGCGGCCCCGCCGGGGCGTCGACGGCGCGCAGCACAAACCACAGCGCGATCGTCAGCCCGCACACCACCCACGCCAGGTCGGCGTGGAGTTGCGAGATGGTCTCCCACTTCACCGGGACGCGCGGAACGTCGCTGCTGTCGCCCGCGTGCGGTCCGGCCCCCGTGACGAGCGTGCCGACCGCGATCAGCGCGCCCGAGGCGGCGATCAGCACCCAGGTCAGCTGCCTGACCGGCTTGCCGACCAGGGGACGCGCTTCGGCGTCGCCCTCCCCGGCCCGCTGCCACATCACCAGCGCGACCGCGATCAGCGCGCTGGAGAGCAGGAAGTGCGCGGCGACCGTGTACGGGTTGAGACCGGTCAGCACGGTGAAGCCGCCGAGCACGGCGTTGCCCATGACGACCCCGAACTGGGCCCAGCCGAGCCGGGTCAGCCCGCGCCGCCACGGCTTCACGGCCCGCGCCGCGATGATCGCCCAGCCGACGGCGGCGCACAGCACGTACGTCAGCATGCGGTTGCCGAACTCGATCACCCCGTGCACGCCCATCGCCCGGGTCGCGGTGAGGCTGTCGCCGGTGCACTTGGGCCAGGTCGGGCAGCCGAGGCCCGAGCCGGTCAGCCGGACGGCGCCGCCGGTCACCACGATGACCACACTCATGACGAGCGCGGCCAGCGCGGCCCGCCGGAGCGTCTCGGGGGACGGGGTCCAGCGCTGGGCGATGAAGGCCAGGGGGTTTCGCGCGGCTTGGCCTGCTTGGCTGAGATTGGGCACGGCCACCATCGTAGGCGCCTCCTTGTGCAATCCTTCACGAGGGGGACGCCCAGGGGAGGGGATGGCGGACATGAGCGACGTCGACCGGCGGAAACTGCTCTACGGAGGCGCCGCGGCGGCGCTCACGGGGATAGGCGCGGCCGCGTACACCGCCGCGGACACCCCCGCCGCCGAGGCCGTGCGGCAGCCCGGGAACACCACGCACCCCGGTGTGGTCGACGTCGTCGCCGACTTCGGCGCCAAGGGCGACGGCACCACCGACGACAGCAAGGCCTTCGCGGACGCCTACCGCTACGCCGAGTCCCGCCTTGACGACCACACCGGCCGCACCGTGATCGACGTCCCGCCCGGCAAGTACCTGATCACCGAGCCCGGCGCGCTGCTGGACGGCGACGACCCGTCCAACGCCGCCAACGGCCTGCGCTTCCGGGGCGCGGGCCTGCGCATCAGTGAGATCGTCTTCGCGCCGCGGGACCCGGCCGGCGCCTTCCTGTGCCGCAACGACGACATGTGGCAGAACATCGCCTTCGAGGGCCTGCGCTTCACCTCCGGCACCCCGGGCGCCTCCTTCTTCTCCTCGTACTCCACCGGCGGCGCGGCGAACTACCGCTTCACCGACTGCGAGTGGATGGGCGAGTGGGAGTACGGCATCGCCCTCGACGGCACCAACACCAACTCCGAGATGCGCTGGGAGGCCTGCCGGGTGGGCGGCGCCTACCGCAGGGCGTTCCTCTACTCGGGCCTGTCCAAGCGCTCGGAGAACCCGGAGCAGCAGGACCAGTTCCTCAACTACTGGTTCACCGACATGAACGTCACCTACGAGTGGGGCAACTTCCTGGAGTTCCCCTACGGCGGCTCGGTCACCTGCCGCGCCGGGAGTTACATCGTCACCGGGCGGCGCCCCGCGCCCCACCCCGACTACGGCTACGAGAGCGCGTTCTTCCGGTTCCCCCGCAAGCAGCACTTCAGTTCGGTGCAGCGCTTCCACGCCGAGGACATCCGCTTCGAGTTGCGCAACGCCGACACGGTCGTGATCGACTGCGAGTGGGGCGGCGGCACCGTCCACTTCAACGACTGCGACGACACCGCCAACGCCTTCAAGTCCTTCGCCCCGCAACTGCGGGCCCACCGCTACACACTGGGCCCGCGCGGCCCGCTGGTGCGCTACGACTCCTGCCAGCTCACCGGAGCCCACCGCTACCGCGCGGACGGCTCCGCGGAACTGCCCACGACCGTGCGCTACGACATGTGCCTGCTGGCCAGCCACGCCCCGGAGAGCGGCTTCCTCGCCCTCGACGAGGGCCAGGGCACCGGCTTCGCCCGCTTCGTGGACTGCGTCACTCCCACCTGAACCAGCGCGCCGCCGCGCCGAGGCCCAGCACCGCCCAGACGGCGAGGATCCCGAGGTCGCCCCACGGCATGCCCGCGCCGTGCTGGAGGACGTCGCGCAGGCCGTCCGACAGGGCCGAGATCGGCAGCAGTTCCAGGACGGAGCGGGCCGCGCCGGGGAACCTGTCCAGCGGAACGATCACCCCGCCGCCGACGAGCAGCAGCAGGAAGACCAGGTTCGCGGCGGCGAGCGTGGCCTCGGCGCGCAGCGTTCCGGCCATCAGCAGACCGAGGCCGGAGAAGGCCGCCGTGCCCAGGGCGAGCAGCAGGAGCACCGCGAGCGGGTTTCCGCTCGGCGACCAGCCCAGCGCGAACGCGATCACGGTGAGCAGGGCGATCTGCAGGACCTCGGTGACCAGCACGGAGCCGGTCTTGGCGGTCATCAGCGCCCAGCGCGGCAGCGGGGACGCGCCGAGCCGCTTCAGCACGCCGTAGCGCCGCTCGAAGCCGGTGGCGATGGCCTGGCCGGTGAACGCGGTCGACATCACGGCCAGCGCGAGGACGCCCGGGGTGAGGAAGTCGACGGCCTTGCCGGCGCCGGTGTCGACGATGTCGACGGCGCTGAAGAGGACCAGCAGCAGCGTGGGGATGACGACGGTCAGCAGCAGCTGCTCGCCGTTGCGCAGCAGCATCCGGGTCTCCAGCGCGGTCTGCGCGCCGATCATCCGGGGCAGCGGGGCCGCTCCGGGGGCCGGGGTGAAGGTGCCGGTGGCGGTCACGAACGCAGCTCCTTGCCGGTGAGCTCCAGAAAGACGTCCTCCAGGGTGCGCCGCTCGACCGCCAGGCGGTCGGGCATCACGCCGTGCTGGGCGCACCAGGAGGTGACGGTGGCCAGCATCTGCGGATCGACCTTGCCCTCGATCCGGTAGCTGCCCGGGGTGAGCTCGACCGCCGCGGAGTCGGCGGGCAGCGCCTTGAGCAGGGAGGCCAGGTCCAGGCCCGGGCGGCCGGAGAAGCGCAGGGTGTTCTCGGCGCCGCCGCGGCACAGCTCCTCGGGGGTGCCGCTCGCTATCACGCGGCCCTTGTCGATGATCGCGACGTCGTCCGCGAGCTGCTCGGCCTCGTCCATGAAGTGCGTGGTCAGGACGACGGTGACGCCGTCGGCGCGCAGTTCGCGGATCAGCTCCCAGGTGCTGCGGCGGGCCTGCGGGTCCAGTCCGGCCGTCGGCTCGTCCAGGAAGACCAGCTCCGGGCGGCCCACGACGGCCATCGCGAGCGCAAGACGCTGCTGCTGGCCGCCGGAGAGCCGGCGGTACGGGGTGCGGCCGCAGGACTCCAGGCCGAGCCGTTCGATCAGCAGGGCGGGGTCGACGGGGTCGGCGTGCAGCTTCGCGGTGTGCCGCAGCATCTCCTCGGCGCGGGCACCGGCGTACACGCCGCCGGACTGCAGCATCACGCCGATCCGGGGCCGCAGCGCGGCGGCCTCCCGTACGGGGTCGAGCCCCAGCACCCGTACCCGGCCGCCGTCGGGACGGCGGTAGCCCTCGCAGGTCTCGACGGTCGTGGTCTTCCCTGCTCCGTTGGGCCCGAGCACGGCGGTCACGGTGCCCCGGGCGACGCTCAGGTCGAGCCCGTCCACCGCGGTCTTGGCGCCGTATCGCTTGACCAGTCCCGTCATCTCGACCGCGGGGTCCATTCGCATGAACGGAAGTCTACGAACCCGCGAGGGGCGCTCCGCCGCGAGGGCGGTGCCGCGCGCCGTCGCCGCCGGTCGCGCGGGGTGCGCGGCGGCCGGATCCCGGCGGCAGGGAAGATCGTTTCCGCAGGTCAGGTTAGGTCACCCTAAGTGATGGAGCAGACATCCACCCCGGGGACCGCCGCTTGCCTCTGCGAGATGAATTACGCAACACTGGGCTTGTGAAAAACGCGTCCGAGGCTCAGGAGGAGCAGACGACCGGGGAGCGGAGCACCCGCAACCGCGTCGCCAGGTCCGTCCTGGTCCACGGGCCGTCGACCGCCGCCGACCTGGCGGAACGGCTCGGGCTGACGCAGGCGGCGGTACGCCGCCACCTGGACGCGCTCGTCGCCGAGGACATCGTCGAGCCCCGCGAGAAGCGGGTCTACGGGAATCGCGGCCGAGGCCGCCCCGCCAAGGTGTTCGCGCTGACCGACTGCGGCCGCGACGCCTTCGACCAGGCGTACGACCAGCTCGCCGCCGACGCGCTGCGCTGGATCGCCGAGTCGGCCGGAGGCGGGGAGCAGGGGGACGCCGCGGTGTCCGCCTTCGCCCGCGCCCGGGTCGCCGCGCAGGCCGAACGCTACCGGGCGGTCGTCGAGGCGGCCGGCCCCGAGGAGCGCACGCAGGCGCTGGCCGAGGCGCTCAGCCAGGACGGGTACGCTGCCACGACGCGCAACGCGCCCGCCTCCGCCGGCGAGCAGCTCTGCCAGCACCACTGCCCGGTGGCCCACATCGCCGAGCAGTTCCCGCAGCTGTGCGAGGCGGAGGCCGAGGTCTTCTCCCGCCTGCTCGGCACCCATGTACAACGGCTGGCGACCATCGCCCACGGAGACGGTGTCTGCACCACCTTCGTGCCGAAGGCCGCGTCGCCGTCCGGAACCACCGCACCGACAAACACCGCAAGCAACGCCGGGAGGAACCCCGCATGACTGCCCCCCTGGAGACGGCTCACCCTGAACTCGAGGGTCTGGGCAACTACGAGTACGGCTGGGCCGACTCGGACGTGGCCGGTGCCGCCGCCCGTCGTGGCCTGAACGAGGACGTCGTCCGCGACATCTCCTCGAAGAAGAACGAGCCCGAGTGGATGCTCAAGCTGCGCCTCAAGGGCCTCAAGCTCTTCGGGAAGAAGCCCATGCCCACCTGGGGCTCGGACCTGTCCGGCATCGACTTCGACAACATCAAGTACTTCGTGCGGTCCACGGAGAAGCAGGCGGAGTCCTGGGAGGACCTGCCCGAGGACATCAAGAACACCTACGACAAGCTGGGCATCCCCGAGGCGGAGAAGCAGCGGCTGGTCGCGGGCGTGGCCGCGCAGTACGAGTCGGAGGTCGTCTACCACCAGATCCGCGAGGACCTGGAGGAGCAGGGCGTCATCTTCCTGGACACCGACACGGCGCTGAAGGAGCACCCGGAGCTGTTCCAGGAGTACTTCGGCACGGTCATCCCCGCGGGTGACAACAAGTTCGCCTCCCTGAACACCGCGGTGTGGTCCGGCGGCTCCTTCATCTATGTGCCGAAGGGCGTGCACGTCGAGATCCCGCTGCAGGCCTACTTCCGGATCAACACCGAGAACATGGGCCAGTTCGAGCGGACGCTGATCATCGTCGACGAGGACGCCTACGTCCACTACGTCGAGGGCTGCACCGCGCCGATCTACAAGTCGGACTCGCTGCACAGCGCCGTGGTCGAGATCATCGTGAAGAAGGGCGGCCGCTGCCGCTACACGACGATCCAGAACTGGTCGAACAACGTGTACAACCTGGTCACCAAGCGCGCCGTGGCGTACGAGGGCGCGACCATGGAGTGGGTCGACGGCAACATCGGCTCCAAGGTGACCATGAAGTACCCGGCCGTCTACCTGATGGGCGAGCACGCCAAGGGCGAGACCCTGTCGATCGCCTTCGCGGGCGAGGGCCAGCACCAGGACGCCGGCGCCAAGATGGTGCACATGGCGCCGAACACCTCCTCCTCGATCGTCTCCAAGTCGGTGGCCCGCGGCGGTGGCCGCACCTCCTACCGCGGTCTGATCGAGATCGGCGAGGGCGCCGCCGGCTCCAAGTCCAACGTGCTGTGCGACGCGCTGCTGGTGGACACGATCTCCCGCTCGGACACCTACCCGTACGTGGACGTCCGCGAGGACGACGTGTCGATGGGCCACGAGGCGACCGTCTCCAAGGTCAGCGAGGACCAGCTCTTCTACCTGATGAGCCGCGGCCTGGAGGAGACCGAGGCGATGGCCACCATCGTCCGCGGCTTCGTGGAGCCGATCGCGCGCGAGCTGCCCATGGAGTACGCGCTGGAGCTCAACCGGCTGATCGAGCTGCAGATGGAGGGCGCGGTCGGCTGACGTCCGGCTGCTCCGTCCACCACGAACCGATGCCCCTGCAGGGCCGTGAGCGAGCCAAAGGGCGCGCCGCTTCCGAAAGTGACGAGACCAAGCGAGGAACGAGCGCAGTGTCGAGGAACGTCGGAAGCGGATGTGAGCGCCCGGAGGCGAGCGAGCACACATAGGCAGAAAGAGGCAGTAAGACAGCCATGGCTGAATCCATCCCGGCCGCCGGTGCCACCACCGAAGGCGCCATCCAGGTCGGCCAGCCCCGGGACGCCCGGGTCAGCGCGCCCGCGTCCTACGACGTGGCCGACTTCCCCGTGCCGCTCGGTCGCGAGGAGGAGTGGCGCTTCACCCCGCTGGAGCGGCTGCGCGGTCTGCACGACGGCACCGCCGTCGCCACCGGTGGCGGCGTCAAGGTCGAGGTGAGCGCCCCCGCCGGCGTCACCGTCGAGACCGTCGGCCGGGACGACGCCCGGGTCGGCAAGGCCGGCAAGCCGGTCGACCGGGTCGCCGCCCAGGCGTACAGCGCCTTCGAGAAGGCCGGTGTCGTCTCCATCCCCAAGGACGCGGTGCTCTCCGAGCCGGTGCGGATCTCCGTGCACGGCCAGGGCGGCGTGGCCTTCGGCCACCAGGTCGTCGAGGTCGGGGCCTTCGCCGAGGCGGTCGTGGTGATCGACCACACCGGTGACGCCACCGTGGCCGCCAACGTCGAGTACCTGATCGGCGACGGCGCCAAGCTGACCGTCGTCTCCATCCAGGACTGGGACGACACCGCCGTGCACGCCGCCCAGCACACCGCGCTGATCGGCCGGGACGCGACCTTCAAGTCCGTCGTCGTCACCTTCGGCGGCGACGTGGTGCGGCTGCACCCGCGGGTCGTCTACGGCGCCCCGGGCGGCGAGGCCGAGCTGTACGGCCTCTACTTCACCGACGAGGGCCAGCACCAGGAGCACCGCCTCTTCATCGACCACGACACCCCGCACTGCCGGTCGAACGTGGCGTACAAGGGCGCGCTGCAGGGCCGGGACGCGCACGCGGTGTGGATCGGCGACGTGCTCATCCGCGCCGAGGCCGAGGGCACCGACACCTACGAGCTCAACCGCAACCTGGTGCTCACCGACGGCGCCCGGGTCGACTCGGTGCCGAACCTGGAGATCGAGACCGGCGAGATCGTCGGCGCCGGCCACGCCTCGGCCACCGGCCGCTTCGAGGACGAGCAGCTGTTCTACCTGATGGCCCGCGGCATCCCGGCCGACGAGGCCCGCCGGCTGGTCGTGCGCGGCTTCTTCGCCGAGCTGATCCAGCAGATCGGTGTCGCCGACCTGCAGGAGCGCCTGCTGGAGAAGATCGACGCGGAGCTGGAGGCGTCCGTCGTATGACCACTGCTGAAGGCTTCGTCCGCGCCTGCGCGCTGAGCGAGCTCGAGGAGGACACGCCCAAGCGTGTCGAGCTCGGCGGCGTGCCGGTGTCGGTCGTGCTCACCGAGGGCGAGGTGTTCGCGATCAACGACATCTGCTCGCACGCGAACGTCTCACTGTCCGAGGGCGAGGTGGAGGACTGCCAGATCGAGTGCTGGCTGCACGGCTCCTCCTTCGACCTGAGGACCGGCAAGCCGTCCGGGCTGCCCGCGACGCGGCCCGTCCCCGTGTACCCCGTTCAGATCCAAGGGGACGATGTGCTCGTCTCCGTCACCCAGGAGTCCTGAGACACCCATGGCAACGCTTGAGATCCACGACCTGCACGTCTCCGTCGAGGCCGAGAACGGTCCGCGGGAGATCCTCCGCGGCGTCGACCTGACCGTGAAGCAGGGCGAGACCCACGCCATCATGGGTCCGAACGGCTCCGGCAAGTCGACCCTGGCCTACTCGCTGGCCGGGCACCCGAAGTACACCGTCACCGGTGGCACCGTGACCCTTGACGGCGAGGACGTGCTGGCCATGTCCGTCGACGAGCGGGCCCGGGCGGGCGTCTTCCTGGCCATGCAGTACCCCGTCGAGGTCCCCGGCGTCTCGGTCTCCAACTTCCTGCGGACCTCGGCCACCGCCATCCGCGGCGAGGCCCCGAAGCTGCGCACCTGGGTGAAGGAGGTCAAGGAGGCCATGGAGCGCCTGCACATGGACCCCTCCTTCGCCGAGCGCAACGTCAACGAGGGCTTCTCCGGCGGTGAGAAGAAGCGTCACGAGATCCTCCAGCTCGAACTGCTCAAGCCCAAGATCGCGATCCTCGACGAGACCGACTCCGGCCTGGACGTCGACGCGCTGCGCATCGTCTCCGAGGGCGTCAACCGGGTGCGCGAGAGTGGTGAGGTCGGCACGCTGCTGATCACCCACTACACCCGGATCCTGCGCTACATCAAGCCCGACCACGTCCATGTCTTCGCCGCGGGCCGGATCGCCGAGTCCGGTGGCCCGGAGCTCGCGGACAAGCTGGAGGCCGAGGGCTACGAGGCCTATGTGAAGGGAGGCGCGTCCGCGTGACACCGCAGCTGCCGGGCCTGCTGGACGCCGAGGCGATCCGCAAGGACTTCCCGGTGCTGGACCGCCTGGTCCACGACGGGAAGAAGCTCGTCTACCTGGACAACGCCGCGACCTCGCAGAAGCCGCGCCAGGTCCTCGACGCCCTCAACGAGTACTACGAGCGCTACAACGCCAACGTCCACCGCGGTGTGCACACGCTCGCCGAGGAGGCCACGGCGCTGTACGAGGGCGCCCGTGACAAGATCGCGGCCTTCATCAACGCGCCGAGCCGCGACGAGGTGATATTCACCAAGAACGCCTCGGAGTCGCTGAACCTGGTCGCCAACATGCTGGGCTGGGCCGACGAGCCCTACCGGGTGGACAGCGACACCGAGATCGTCATCACGGAGATGGAGCACCACTCCAACATCGTCCCGTGGCAGCTGCTCTCGCAGCGCACCGGCGCGAAGCTGAAGTGGTTCGGCCTGACCGACGACGGCCGGCTCGACCTGAGCGACATCGAGCGGGTCATCACCGAGAAGACGAAGATCGTCTCCTTCACGCTCGTCTCCAACATCCTGGGCACGGTCAACCCGGTCGAGGCGCTCGTGCGCCGCGCCCAGGAGGTCGGCGCCCTGGTACTGATCGACGCCTCGCAGGCCGCGCCGCACATGGTGCTGGACGTGCAGGCGCTGCAGGCCGACTTCGTGGCCTTCACCGGCCACAAGATGCTCGGCCCGACCGGCATCGGCGTGCTCTGGGGCCGCCAGGAGCTGCTGGAGGACCTCCCGCCGTTCCTGGGCGGCGGCGAGATGATCGAGACCGTCTCGATGCACGAGTCGACCTACGCGCCCGCGCCGCACAAGTTCGAGGCGGGTACGCCCCCGATCGCACAGGCCGTCGGCCTCGGCGCGGCCGTGGACTACCTGAGCGCCATCGGCATGGACCGGATCGCCGCGCACGAGCACGCGATCACCGAGTACGCGCTGCGCCGGCTGAAGGAGGTGCCCGGGCTGAAGATCATCGGACCGGACACCCCCGAGGGCCGCGGCTCCGCGATCTCCTTCACCCTCGGCGACATCCACCCGCACGACGTGGGCCAGGTCCTCGACGAGCAGGGCATCGCCGTGCGGGTCGGGCACCACTGCGCGCGGCCGGTGTGCCTGCGGTACGGAATTCCCGCGACCACGCGAGCGTCGTTCTATCTGTACTCCACTCCGGCCGAGGTCGACGCATTGGTCGAGGGCCTGGAGCACGTACGGAACTTCTTCGGCTGAGGGACGGACGGCGAAGCCTGTGAAGCTGGATTCGATGTACCAGGAAGTCATCCTGGACCACTACAAGAACCCGCACGGCCGCGGCCTGCGCGACGGTGATGTCGAGGTGCACCACGTCAATCCGACGTGCGGCGACGAGATCACCCTGCGCGTCAAGCTCGACGGCACGTCCATCCAGGACATCAGCTACGAGGGTCAGGGCTGTTCCATCAGCCAGGCCAGTGCCTCCGTGCTCAACGAACTGCTCGTCGGCCGCCAGGTCGACGAGGCCGTGAAGGTCCAGGAGGTCTTCCTGGAGCTGATGCAGTCCAAGGGCAAGCTGGAGCCCGACGACGCGATGGAGGACGTGCTGGAGGACGCGGTCGCGTTCGCCGGCGTCTCCAAGTACCCGGCGCGCGTCAAGTGCGCGCTGCTGAGCTGGATGGCGTGGAAGGACGCCACCGCCCAGGCTCTGGGCGATGGCGCGGTCAGGGAGTCCGCATGAGCGAGAACGCAGAAGTGACGACGACGAAGCCGGCGAGCGAGGAGGAGATCCGTGAGGCCCTCTACGACGTCGTCGACCCCGAACTGGGCATCGACGTCGTCAACCTCGGCCTGATCTACGGCATCCACATCGACGACAGCAATGTCGCGACCCTCGACATGACGCTCACGTCGGCGGCCTGTCCGCTGACCGACGTCATCGAGGACCAGGCGAAGTCGGCCACCGACGGCATCGTCAACGACCTGAAGATCAACTGGGTCTGGATGCCGCCGTGGGGCCCCGACAAGATCACCGACGAGGGCCGCGATCAGCTGCGCGCGCTGGGCTTCAACGTCTGACCCCTCGCGGGACCACGACTGCGGGACACCGCTCCGGTGAGGAGCGGTGTCCCGCAGTCGTATTCTCGTTTGCGCTCGTTCCCGCGGGCCCGCGAGCCTTCCGCGCATGAGCAATCACTTCGCCGCCATCGGACTCGGCGTGACCGACCAGGACTCCTTCCGCGCACTCGCCTCCGGGCTCCTCGAACGCGCCGACGCGCAGCCGGTCGGGGGCGACGTGCGGCTGGGGCCGGCCCCGGCGCCGGGTGCCGCCCGGAAGCGGTGGTGGTCGCGCCGGGCCTGAGGGGTCGCCATGTGTACGGGTGTACACATCGATGTGTACGCTTGTACGCATGGCATACGCATTGCTGGGCGGGGCGATACTCGCCGAAGTGCTCGGTACGACGTCCATGAAGTACAGCGACGGCTTCACCAGGCTGTGGCCCTCCCTCGGCACCGCCGCCGGCTACCTGATCGCCTTCGCGCTGCTCGCGCAGACGCTCAAGTCGATGTCCGTGGGCACCGCCTACGCGATCTGGGCCGGCGTCGGCACCGCAGCGATCGCCGCCATCGGCATGGTCTTCCTCGGCGAGGCGGCCACCGCGGCCAAGCTGACGGGGATACTCCTGGTCATCGCCGGGGTGGTCGTCCTCAACCTGGGCGGCTCCCACTGATGGCCCGCCGGTACGACCCCGACCGGCGGCAGCGCCTCATCGACGCCGCGATCCGCGTGGTCGGCGAGCGTGGCATCGCCGGGCTCAGCCACCGGGCGGTGGCCGCGGCGGCCGACGTCCCGCTGGGCTCGACCACCTACCACTTCGCCACCCTCGACGACCTGCTCGTGGCCGCCCTGCGGCAGTGCAACGAGGCCTTCTTCCGGGAGGTCGGGGAACGCGCCCTGCTCGGCGCGCCCGGCGCCGACCTCGCCGCCGAACTGGCCCGGTTCGTCGAGGAGACGGTCTCCCGGGACCGGCCCCGTGCGCAGCTGGAGTACGAGCTCTACCTGGCCGCCGTCCGTCACCAGGCGGTGCGCCCGGTCGCCGCGGAGTGGGTGGACAACATGGCCGCCCTCCTCACCCGGTGGACCGATCCGGTCACCGCCCGCGCGCTGGCCGCCCTCACCGACGGTATGTGCCTGCAGGCGCTGCTGACCGGGCGCGACATCGACCGGGAGGAGGCCCGCGAGGTCTTCGCGCGGCTCATCGGCAAACCCGGGCGAGACTGCTGACCTATACCGGCCGCGACCTGATCCGGCATCCTCACGCGCCGCATTCACGCCTTCACGTGATCGATTCTTGTAGAGCGTCGATCGGAGGCCAGTAAATGAAACAGGCGATGAAGGACATACCGAGGGTGGTGTGGCTCCTTGCCACCGGCATGTTCTTCGTGGCGGCGGTGAGCTTCACCTTCGTCTACCTCTTCGTCTACCTGACGGGACCTCGTGGGCTCAGCACCTCCCAGGCGGGACTCATCGCCGGTGTCGGCGGCGTGGGCATGGTCGCCGGCAACTTCACCGGCGGCTGGTTCGGTGACCGCTTCGGGCACCGCCGCACCCTCATCACCGGCATGGTCGTGTCCGGTCTCGGCCTCGCGGCCCTGCCCCTGACGCCGACCGCCGCCCTCGCGGTGGTCTTCCCGGTCGCCCAGTACGCCACCGGCGTCACCCGCGCCTCCAACTCGGCGCTCATCGCCTTCTCCGTACCCGAGGGCTCCCGCCGCCAGGGCTTCGCCCTGCTGCGCTTCATGGCGAACCTCGGCGTCACCGTGGGCCCGCCGCTGGGCGCGCTGATCGCCACCTCCGTCTCGTACGACTGGCTGTTCGTCGCCGACGGCCTCGGCATGCTCTTCTTCGGCGTCTACGCGCATTTCATCCTGCCCGCGAACGGCAACCACCGGCCCAAGGGCGAGGCCTCGCCGGACGCTCCCGGCCTGTGGGCCGCGCTGCGCGCCCGGCCCGCCGTGCTGGTGCTGCTCGCCGCGATCCTGGTCGCCGACACGATCTACCGCCAGCAGTACTCCACCCTGCCCGTGTACCTGAAGGACCACGGCATCGGCACCGGCGTCTACGGCGCCCTGATCGCCGTCAGCGGCGCCCTGGTCATCCTCCTCGAACTCCCGGTCACCGTCGCCCTGCGCCGGCGCGCGCCGCTGCCGATCATCGGCCTCGGCGTGATGCTGGTCGGTCTCGGCTTCGCCGCGCTGGCCACCGGCCACTGGTACATCGCGGCGGCCGTCGTGATGATGATCCTGCTGACCGTGGGCGACATCCTCTACAAGTCGCCGTCCACGGCCTACGTCGCCGACAGCGCCCCCGACCACCTGCAGGGCCGCTTCCAGAGCATGTACGCGGGCGCCTCCATCAGCGGCGTGGTGCTGGCCGCCCCCCTCGGCGGCGTGCTCTACGAGCACGCGCCGGGCGCGCTGTGGCCGCTGTGCGCCGTCCTCGGCGTCGTCGCCGGGGTGGCCGTGCTCGGTGCCCAGCGGCTGACGGGCGTACGGGACGAGGCCGTCGAGCCGGACGCGGTCAAGGCCGCGACGCAGTCCTGACCGCCTCCAGCGCCTCGCCACGCTCGCCGTGATGTCCGTGACCGGGTAGAACACCCGCCGGATCACCCGGTCCGCGCCGACCACCAGCGTCAGCCGCTTCAACCGCGCCGCGCCGCCCGCGCGGAAGGTCGGCAGCCGCAGCGCCGAGGACAGGGTCAGCTCCGCGTCCGACAGCAGCGGGAAGGGCAACCGCTCCCGCTCGGCGAACTCGGCCTGCTCGTCCGGGCGCTGGGCGCTCACCCCGTGCACGGCCGCGGTAGGCTCGTCACCGACACCGTCTACCGGCAGCAGTACTCCACCCTGCCCGTCTGGCTCGCCGACCACGGCATCGGCACCGGCGCGTACGGCTGGCTGATCGCCGTCAACGGCGGCGTCATCCTCTGCCTGGAGATCCCGGCCACCGTCGCACTGCGCCGCCGGCCGCCGCTGCCGATCATCGGCACCGGGCTCGTCCTCGTAGGCGCGGGCTACGCCGCCCTGGCCGGCGGGCCGTACATCGCCACGGCGGTGACCATGAAGGTGCTCCTCACGGCGGGGGAGATCCTCTACAAGACCACCGCCACCGCCCACGTGGCCGACAGCGCCCCGGAGCACCTGCAGGGCCGCTTCCAGTCCCTGTACGCGGGCGCCTCCGTCAGCGGCACCGTCCTCGCCCCGCCCCTGGGCGGCGCCCTGTACGGGGCCGCCCCCGGCGCGCTGTGGCCGGTCCGCGCGGTGCTGGCCGCGCTCAGCGGGGCGGTGCTGCTGACGGCCGCCGCGCTGTGGCGGCGCGGTGCGGTGGGCGGGGGCGGGGAGGCCGAGTTCGCGACGGGCGTGCCGGATGGGGCGGACGCGACGCGGAGGCGTTCCGGATGGCGGGCCGGTTGGGCAAGCGCGGGACGCAGCGACTAGCGTTCGACACATGACTGAAACGACCGCCACCTCTCGCGCCACCGGTGCCGTTGCCGCAGGCCTCGCCACGATCGCCGACGACGGCACCGTCCTCGACACCTGGTTCCCCGCGCCCGAGCTCGTGGCGGCCCCCGGCCCCGCCGGGACCGAACGGCTCACCGCGGACCAGGCCGCCGAACTGCTGGGCGACGCCGCCCCCAAGGCGCTGGGACCGGACCCGCGCCGCGGCGTCGAGGTCGTCGCCGTACGCACCGTCATCGCCTCGACCGACGACAAGCCGCTCGACGCCCACGACGCCTACCTGCGTCTGCACCTGCTGAGCCACCGCCTGGTCAAGCCCAACGGCCAGAACCTGGAGGGCATCTTCGGCCTCCTGGCCAACGTCGCCTGGACCTCCATCGGCCCGGTCCCCGCCGGGAACATCGAGCGCGCCCGCCTCGCCGCCCGCGCGGAGGGCCTGCACCTGTCGGTCTACGGCGTCGACAAGTTCCCGCGCATGACGGACTACGTCGTCCCCGCCGGCGTCCGCATCGCCGACGCCGACCGCGTGCGCCTCGGCGCCCACCTCGCGTCCGGCACGACCGTGATGCACGAGGGCTTCTGCAACTTCAACGCGGGCACGCTGGGCACCTCCATGGTCGAGGGCCGCATCAGCCAGGGCGTCATCGTCGGCGACGGCTCCGACATCGGCGGCGGCGCCTCGATCATGGGCACCCTCTCCGGCGGCGGCAAGTCCGTCATCTCCATCGGCGAGCGCTGCCTCCTGGGCGCCGAGGCCGGCATCGGCATCTCCCTCGGCGACGACTGCGTCGTCGAGGCCGGCCTCTACGTCACGGCGGGCACCCGGGTGTGCCTGCCCGACGAGACCATCGTCAAGGCCAAGGAGCTCTCCGGCGCCGACAACCTCCTCTTCCGCCGCAACTCCGTCACCGGCGCGGTCGAGGTCCTCCAGCGCACGGGCTCGTGGGGCGGGCTGAACGAGATCCTGCACAGCCACAACTGACGGCGTGCGGCCCGCGGTCCGGGTACCGCGGCCGCGCCGGCCGTCCGACGAGCGCCCTCCCATGGCCGGTGGCCCGGGAGGGCGCTCGCGCGTTCAGCCCTCGTCCGGGCCCGTGGCCGTGCTCCGCGGCCGCGGCCTGTCGAGAAGGGGGCGGGCAGCTTGCCCGCGCGATTCCGGGGTCCGCGCGGGCGACCGACGAGGACAGGCATCCGCGTGATGCCGCCCGAGAGGTCAGACGATGCCGGTCCAAGGGGAGGGGCAAGGTGGGCGTATACGTCTCCATCAGGGGGTGGCTGGAGTGCGACGCGCAGCAGCTCGCCGCCGTCCGCCGAGTGATCGCGGACCATTCCGACGGGCACTACAGCGACGGCTGGGGCTTTCCGGCCCGGCACTTCAACTGGACCTCGTACGTCTCCTATGGCGGCGACGTCCGTGTGTCGGCCGTGGACTGGTTCATGGACCAACTGCGGGCGATGGCCGCGATCCCCGCGTCCGACGAGGACGAGGACGGGGACGGGGTCCGTGGGCTCTTTGTGGTCAGCAGCGAGGTGGCCGCGCAGGTGGAGTGGCAGGTGCGAGACGGATCGGTGACCGTCCGGCCGACTGAGGCCGGTCTTGCCTACCTGGCCGAGTAGCGCGGGCTGTTGCACGATGCCGCGACCGCTCCCCGGGGAGACGCGGGCATCAGGACTCCGGCGGCGTTCCGGGGCCCGGGCGCGCATCGGGGGCCGGGAACTGCCGCGCAGCGGACCGTGGCCCGTCGAGGGCGGTCCGCCGCACCCCGGCGCCGGTCACGTCGCGGTGGGTCCCGGAGGGAGAGCGAGCCGCAGGACGATCTCGCCGTCGTCGATGTCCCCGGTGGGCTCGAAGCCGAACTTCCGGTAGAAGGGCCAGGGCTCGCCGTCGCCGGGCTCGTAGCTGGTCAGCAGCTCCGTGGCGCCGTCCGCGCGGACCAGGTCGGCGATCTGCGTGAGCACCTCACGGCCGATGCCGTGCCCCTGGTACCGCTTGTCGATCAGGAGCCGCCAGATGAAGTGCCGCCCCCGGTAGGGGCCGGACGGCGGCTTCCACGACAGCATCACGAAGCCGACCGGTTCGTCGCCGCGGTACACGGCGCGGTACCAGGGACTGGCGTCCGGCATTTTCGCCGCCTGCTTCAGCGACAGGGACACCGAGGCGACGAACTGCTTCTGCCGGTGCCGGACGCGCAGAGCACGGACGGCCTCCCGGTTCTCGTCGGTGATCTCCCGGAGGTGAACGTCTGGGGACGCCATGCCACACCCTCTCCCGCCTGCCAGGTCGGCCGTCCTCGCAGCGTATGCGGCTCCGAAGAGCCGGAGGGGGACTGGCACGCCGGGCGCGGGCCTGGCGCTTGGGTGGACTGGTTGCCTGGGGCGCCATGTGACCCGCGGGGTTCGTGGTGTGGGCGGCCGGGGGCCGCCCGGCGGGAGACGGTTCGGGCTCGGGGCTGCCGGGGCGGCGGCGGCCGGATCAGATCCAGGTGCTCAGCCACATCCGGGCGTGCCAGTCGTCGTAGGGGATCGTCCGCCCGGTGTAGATCGGGAAGAAGTAGATGAAGTTCCAGACGATCAGCAGGACGAGCACGCCCGCCGCAACCACCCCGTAGGTGCGGCGGCGTTCGGTCGCGCCGGGCCGGCCGATGAGCGCGCCGAGCGCCATGGCGAGGGCGAGGCAGAGGTAGGGCAGGAAGACGACGGCGTAGAAGGAGAAGATGGTGCGGTTCTGGTAGTGGAACCACGGCAGGTAGCCCGCGGCGACCGCGCACAGGACCGCCCCGGCGCGCCAGTCGCGGCGCAGCGCCCAGCGGTACAGCAGGTAGGCGAGGGCGAAGCAGGCGGCCCACCACAGCAGGGGCGTGCCGAGGGCGAGGATCTCACGCGAGCAGTTGGCGACGCCGCAGCCGTCCTGTCCCTGCTTGGGGGACTCGTAGAAGAAGGACACGGGACGCCCGAGGACCAGCCAGCTCCACGGGTTGGACTGGTAGGGGTGCGGGTCCGACAGGCCGACGTTGAACTGGTAGACCCCGTACTCGTAGTGCCACAGGCTGCGCAGCGGAGCCGGGATCCACGACCACGTGCCGCCGCGGCCGTCGGCCCAGTGCCGCCCGTAGCCGTCGTCGCTGAGGAACCACCCGGTCCAGGTCACCAGGTACGCCGCCACGGCGACCGGGACGAGGGACAGGAGGGACCAGCCGAGGTCGCGGCGGAGCACCGCGCGGTAGGGGCGGCGGGCTCCGGCCAGGCGCCGGGCGCCGACGTCCCAGAGCACGGTCAGCAGCACGAAGAACGCCAGGTAGTACAGGCCGTTCCACTTGACGGCGGAGGCGAGGCCGAGGAGCACGCCGGCCGCGAGCCGCCAGGGCCGGGGGCCGGTTCCCGCGCGGGCGCCGGTGTCCTGGTCGGGACCGGCGAAGCCGTCGCCGTCCACCGGTAGGGCGGCTGCGAGCCGGGCCCGCGCGCGGTCGCGGTCGATCAGCAGGCAGCCGAACGCCGCCAGCACGAAGAACATGACGAACACGTCGAGCAGTGCGACGCGGCTCATGACGAAGTGCAGGCCGTCCACCGCCATCAGCCCGCCGGCCAGGCAGCCCAGCGCCGTGGAGCGGAACAGGCGGCGGCCGACGCGGCACAGCATCAGCACCGACAGGGTGCCGAGCACCGCCGCCATGAAGCGCCAGCCGAGCGGGTTCAGACCGAACATCCACTCACCGAGCGCGATCACCCACTTGCCCATCGGCGGGTGCGCCATGAAGTGGCCGGTCTCGGAGAGGGGGATGATCTGGGGGTCACCCAGGATCTGCGGATCCGAGACCTTGCGGTCGGGCCAGCCGCCCTCGTAGCCGAGCCGGAGCAGGGACCAGGAGTCCTTGGCGTAGAACGTCTCGTCGAAGACGATGGCGTGCGGGCTGCCGAGGCTCACGAACCGCAGCACGCCGGCGAAGACGGCGACCAGGACGGGGCCGAGCCAGCCCATGGCCCGTGCGGCACGGTACGCCCGCGCCGGGCCCAGGCCCAGGGCCTGCCACGTGCGGGTGCCCGGCTCGGGGAAGGGCGGGACCAGCCGTTCGCGGGTGTCGGTCCGGGGGCGTGGGCTGTGGCCGAACCGGCGCAGTCGCAGCGGCCAGTCGGCGGCGGTCGCCGCTCGGGGGTCGCCGGCGTCGTCGTCGGTGCGGTCCGGCGTAGCGGTGTCCGTGGTCACCCGCACATCCTAGGGACGTTGTCGGATGGTCATACCGGCACCCGTGTTCGAGGAGCCCCGTGCGCTGCTCGGACTCCCCGCACCGCCGGCCCGGCGCGCGGCTGGGGCGTCGTACCGGCCGCGCTCAGACGACCGGGGCCCGGTGCAGGTCCAGCGGACGGATCCCCGCCTCGTCGAAGCGCCGCTCCAGCGGCTCGGTGCCGTGCTCGCGGCCGAAGGCGATCTCGGACGAGGTCACCGGCAGCAGCCACAGCAGACGGGCGTGGCCGCCCGGCAGGTGGCAGACCTCCAGGTCGGGGCCGTGGAGGTACGGGAGGCTGACCAGGATGTGGTCGCAGGCCGAACCGGGGACCCAGGGCTCGCCGACCGGGAGGCTGTGGCCCACGTCGAGCAGGTGCGGCCGGGGACCGCAGTGGTAGTGGGCGGTCATGGCGATCAGGTCGGCGAAGCGGGGGTCGGGGACCGGGGCGGTCAGGACGAACTCCACGCCGTGGCCGTCGTCGTTCGCCCGTGACCAGCAGCCGGCCGTCACATAGGCCCAGTGGTCGCCGCGGGGACCCGGGCCCACCTCGATGACACGCAGGTCGGGTACCGTGCCGCGGCGTCCGTCGCCCAGGTCGTGGGTGGCCGTGCCCACCGGATGTCCCGAGAAGAACTCGCGCACGTGCCGGTCGAGCGCCCGGTGCGCCTCGCTCGTGGTCATGGTGGGGATCATGACAGGCACCCCGCGGGGGCGGCGCGCGGGGGGCGTCGTACGCCCTGTCGCGCACCAGTGCATCCGCGACGTGCGGGCCGCCGGGGCGTGCGCACCGGCGTACGGCTCCGGCGGTGGGGCGGAAGTGACACCGCTGACGGATGGAACCACGGTGCGCCTTGCCCGGGCCCGCCCTCGCCCGGCAATAGCGGCAACTCGTGCGTCCGTAGCGGTAATGACGGGTGACGGAAGGCCGAAGCGCGCCCGCCGGGCGCCCACACGTCTAGGCTGGTGCTGCGCGTTCAGGCGCCCCCCGGACACCGCTGCATTGGAGACCCCGCCATGGCCGCTGACCGCCTCGAATTGCCGCCGGTGAGGCTGCTGCCCGAGGAGGAGCTGGCGCGGCTCGCACTCGCCGTGCCGCTCCTCGACCGCGCGGTACGACTGGCGCGCTGGTGCGCGCCGCACGTGACCGTGGACGCCATGGGGGAGCTGACCGCGCAGGACGTCCCGCGCGCCGTTCGTGAGCTGGGCCTGGAGGAGCAGCCGGACGGCGCGTCGGACGCGGCGCAGGCCTGGGGCGTGGCCGTGGACGCCGGGCTCGTCGACCTCGACATCGAGGACTCGCACGAGGACGAGGCCGACGAGGAGGCCGGCGCGGGGGGCGTGGCCCTGGACGAGCCCGCGGGGCGTGCCGTGCCCGGCGAGGCGCTGGGACGGCTGGACGCGGGCGGTCCGCGCGAGGTGCTGGAGGTGTGGCTGGCCGCGCTCGACACGGCGCTGGCCGAGGCCGCGACGCCCGACCTCGACGGCCTGCTGGAGGAGCTGGGCCCGGACGGCGAGGTCGACCTGGGCACCCTGGACTGGGATCCGGAGGAGGAGGCCGAGTTCCTCGACGGCGCGCTCGCCAACCTCTACCTCTTCACCGCCATGGAGGACTCCGGCGGCGACACCAAGGACGCCGTGCCGCTGCCGGTCCTGTCCGCCTCCCTCGTCGTCCCCGAGGACGTGGAGGAGCCGAGCGACGCACTGCTGGAGGACGTCACCGAGGTGATGGTGCGCCTCGACGAGCACTTCCGGCTGCTGACGACCATCGGGCTGCTGGAGTACCAGCCGCTGGACGAGGCCCTGATCGAGGAGGCCGAGTCCGAGGACGACGGGCCCGCCGAGGGCGCGGCGGTCTTCCCGGAGGAGATCGGGCCCGAGGAGGTCTCCCGCTACGGCCTGGTGCGGCTGACCCCGCTCGGCGTGTACGGCGTGCGGGCCCGGATGGCCGACGCCGGTATGCACGCCCCGGCCGCCGGCGACCTGGCGGGGGAGCCCGCCGCCGTCCTCCTGGAGGCGCTGTTCCAGTACCCCGACCAGATCGCCCGCCGCGAGGCCGACGCGTGGCTCGGCAACCGCAAGCCCTACGACGCGGCCCGCGAACTGCTGGAGGCGGCGCGCGGCGAGGACCGCAACGCGCCCGGCCGCCGCCTGGTCGCCCAGCAGACCCTGAGCCTGCTCGGCGACGAGGCCGAGCCGGCCCTGCGCGAGGTCCTGGCGGACCGCCAGCTCGGCGGACTGGCCCGGGTCTGGCTGACCGAACGCGAGGCGGCGGACGTCCCCGCCCCCGACGAGGACATGATCTTCTGGCTCACCGTCGACACCATCGCCGCCCAGCTCGACGCCGACGACGACCCCGAGTTGCTGCGCGAACTGGTCACCGACCTCGTCGCCCGGCACGACGGTTTCTTCACCGCCGCCTGGCGGGTGGACCACCCGGCGACCGCCGACGTCCTGGAGGCCATGGGCCGGATCCACCCCGACAAGCGACTGGCCAAGGAGGCGCGCAAGGCCGCGTTCAAGGCCCGTTCGGCGGGAACCGCGGCGCCCTGAGCCGCACGCGGGCTCCGCCGCGAGGGCGCGGCGAAGGCCCGAACGTCTCGGGGAATGGGCGTCGGAATGTCCCGCTCAGTTCAACTCCCGTTCGTCGTGGGGCGGGAGCGTGACTGCGGCAGAACAGTGACCTTGTGGCCCCAGGAGAGAACGATGCCTCTCACCCGCAGAGACTTCGCCAAGCGCACGGCGATCACCGGCGCCGGAGTCGCGCTGGCCGGAACCGTCGACGTCCTCGCGACCGCACCCGGCGCCCTCGCCGCGGACGCCCCGGCGACCGCCGCGGCGGCCGGCGCGTCCCGGCACCACGGCGGGCTCGGCTACGGCGAGCTGGTCCCCGACCCCAAGGGCATCCTCGCGCTGCCCAAGGGCTTCTCGTACCGCGTCATCACCCGGACCGGCGTCACCAAGCTGGAGTCCGGCGAGTCGACCCCCTCCAACCACGACGGCACCGCCACCTTCGAGGGCCTGCGCGGCGCCACGCTGCTCGCCACCAACCACGAGCTGGCCGGTGCCCGCGCAGACTGGCCGCACCCGGTCCCGCTGACCGAGGGCCTGGTCTACGACTCCGGCGCCGCCGGCGGCGTGACCATCGTCGAGGTCGCCCAGCACGGCGGCCACGTCGTGGAGTGGGTCGGCGTGGCCGGCACCGCCACCAACTGCGCCGGCGGCCGCACCCCTTGGGGCACCTGGCTGACCTGCGAGGAGACCGAGGACAAGGCCGGCAAGAACGGCTTCCTGAAGGACCACGGCTACGTCTTCGAGGTCGACCCGTACGACCGCAGGGCCAACCGCGACCCCAAGCCGATCAAGGCGCTGGGCCGCTACGCGCACGAGGCGGTCGTCGTCGACCCCAAGCGCGGCCACCTCTTCCTCACCGAGGACGCCTCCAACCCCAACGGCCTGTTCTTCCGCTGGACCCCGCCGGCGGGCTTCCACCACGGCCGCGGCAAGCTGCGCGCCCTGCCCGACAGCGCGGGTGTGCTGCAGGCCTTCAAGTGCTTCGACTCCGGCGGCAAGTTCATCGACGACCTGTCCCGCGCCACGAAGATCGGCACGGTCTACGGCGTGGACTGGGTGGACGTCCCCGACCGCGACGCGAAGGCGACCTCCGTCCGCAAGCAGTTCGCGGCGGGCGAGGTCACCCGCGCCCGCAAGCTGGAGGGCATGTGGTGGGGCGACGGCGGCGTGTACGTCGTCTCCTCGTACGCCCGCGAGGAGAGCCCGGGCGCGTCCCACGACGGTGCCGTGTGGTTCTACGACCCCAAGCGCCGCACCCTGACCCTCAAGGTCCTCCTGGGCGTCAACCCCGACCCCTCGGCCGACGGCGCCTTCGACGGTCCGGACAACATCACGGTCTCGCCCTACGGAGGCCTGGTCATCGCCGAGGACGGCGAGGGCGTGCAGCACCTGTTCGGCGCGCTCGGCGACGGCCGTACCTACCCGATCGCCCGCAACGAGCTGAACATCGGCACCGCGGAGGAGCCGGAGTACAGCGAGTTCACCGGTGTGACCTTCTCGCCCGACGGCAAGACGCTGTTCGCCAACATCCAGGACCCGGGCATCATGCTGGCCATCACCGGCCCCTGGCGCCGCCAGGGCCACGGCGGCGCCTGCTGAGACCCGACCGCGTCACCCCGCGCCCGGTGGTCCGTGCCCCGCACGGACCACCGGGCGCACGCGCGTCCTCAGAGCGCCTGAGCTGCGGGCTTGACCATGCCCTTCACCGTGCGGGAGTCGACGAAGTCGCCCATCGCCGTCATCTCCCACTCACCGGAGAACTGGCGGATGAACTTGGCCATCATCACGCCTGTGCGGGGCTCGGCGCCGGTGAGGTCGAAGCGCACCAGTTCCTCGCCCGTCGCGCCGTCCATCAGGCGGCAGTAGGCCTTGGCCACCTGGTTGAACTTCTGGCCCGAGAACGAGTTCACCGTGAAGACCAGCCCGGTGACCTCGGGGGGCAGCCCGCCGAGGTGGACGGTGATGGCCTCGTCGTCGCCCGCGCCCTCGCCGGTGAGGTTGTCGCCGGAGTGCTGGATCGCGCCGTTCAGGATGGTGAGCCGGCCGAAGTAGCAGGACTCGATGTGGTTGCGCTGCGGTCCGTACGCGATCACCGACGCGTCCAGGTCGATGTCCTTGCCGCGGTAGGCGGGCTCCCAGCCGAGGCCCATGCGGACCGAGGTCATCAGCGGCTTGCCGCCCTTGACCAGGGAGACCGTCTGGTGCTTCTGGAGGTTGACCCGTCCCTTGTCCAGGTTGATCTTGCCCGTGCCGACCGGAGGAGCGGGAGGGGCCGGCGGCGCGGGGGGAGGGGCCATGGCGGCGGCCGGAGGAGCGGGCGGCGGGGGAGCCACGGGCGGCGCCTGGGGCGGAGCCTGCGGCGCGCCGGCCGCGGGCTCGTCCACGGAGACGCCGAAGTCGGTGGCGATGCCCGCCAGCCCGTTCGCGTACCCCTGGCCGACCGCGCGGGCCTTCCAGGCGCCGGAGCGGCGGTAGACCTCGACCACCACGAGCGCGGTCTCGGTGCTCAGCCCGGACGGGGTGAAGGTCGCGAGGACGGCCCCGCTGTCGGCGTCCCGCACGGTGGCGGTCGGCTCGGTGCCGGCGAAGGTGGCCCCGGGCGCGTCGGGGCTCGCCGTCACTACGATCTTCTCGATGGCGGCGGGCACGGCGGCGGTGTCGACCGTGATCGCGTCGGGGGAGGTGCCGCCACCGGACCGGTAGGCGACACCCGGCCCCGCGGGCTGGTTGTAGAAGACGAAGTCGTCGTCGGAGCGCACCTTGCCGTCGCCGGCGATCAGGAGGCCCGAAACGTCCAGCCGCACGGGCGCGGATACCTCCACTGTCACGCGCGCCGCGGAGAGCGGGATGTTCGAGCCGGGTGTCATTGCGGTCATGCTCCGCTTAACGATCGTTCCGGGTTTACGGTTCCATTACCGAAAGGTGTTCTCACGTGTCACGCATCGTGGTCATCAGCGGCGGCGGTACGGGGATCGGCCTGGCCGTCGCGGAGGCCTTCGTCCGCGACGGGGACCAGGTCGTGCTGGTCGGACGGCGGGGGGACGTCCTGGACGAGGCGGTCGCCCGCCTGGGTTCCGGATCCGCCCTGGCGGTCCCGGCGGACCTGACCGACGAGACGGAGGCGGCCGGTGTCCGTGACCTCGTGGCCGGGCGCTTCGGCCGGGTGGACGTCCTGGTCAACAACGCGGGCGGGAACGTCGCCCTCGGCGGCGGCGAACCGTCACTCACCGAGCTGTGGACGGGCAACTTCCGGTCCAACGTGCTGACCGCGGTGCTGCTCACCGAGGCGCTGCGCGACCTTCTGGCCGACGGCGGGCGGGTGCTGCTGCTCAGCTCCATCGCCGCCGTACGCGGCGGCGGCTCCGGCTCCTACGGTGCCGCCAAGGCCGCTCTGCACCCGTACGCCTACGACCTGGCGGCGGCCCTGGGCGGGCGCGGGATCACGGTCAACGTCGTCGCGCCCGGCTTCATCGACGACACCGGGTTCTTCGGCGGCCGCATGACGCGGGAGCGGCGCGCGTTCCACGTCGGGCAGACCCTCAACGGACGGGTCGGCGTTCCCGAGGACGTGGCCTCGCTCGTCCACTGGCTCGCCTCTCCGGGCGCCGCCCATGTCACCGCCCAGATCCACCAGGTGAACGGCGGGGCCGAGCGCGGACGCTGAGTGACTCCGGTCAGTGGGGCCAGATGGGCGGGTGGGTGGTGAAGTGGCCGCCGAGGTGGGCGTGGTCCGGGTTCGCCGGGTCGAGTTCGCCCTGTGCGGCCACGAGCCCGGCCGCGAAGGGCTCGGAGTCGTCCCGAGGTTCGTAGCCGAGCGCCCGCGCGGAGGACAGGTCCCACCACAGGCGTGTGTTGGCGGAGCTGCCGTAGACCACGGTGTGCCCGACGCCCTCGGCGGTGAGAGCGGCGTGCAGCAGCCGCGCGCAGTCCTCCGGGCTCATCCAGACCGACAGCATGCGCACCGACGTCGGCTCGCGGAAGCAGGAGCCGATGCGGATCGAGACGGTCTCCAGGCCGTACAGGTCCCAGTAGAGCTGGGCCAGGTCCTCGCCGAAGCACTTGGACAGGCCGTAGAAGGTGTCGGGACGGCGCGGGGTGTCGACCGGGATGAGCGGGTCGTCCCCGACCGGACGCGGCGTGAAGCCCACCGCGTGGTTGCTGGAGGCGAAGACGATCCGCGGCACGCCCTCCTCGCGGGCGGCCTCGTAGAGGTTGTACGTGCCCTCGATGTTGGCGAGCAGGATCTTCTCGAAGGGGGCTTCCAGGGAGATGCCCGCGAGGTGGATGATCGCGTCGACCCCGCGCACGGCCTCGCGCAGGGCGGCGCGGTCCGCCAGGTCCGCGGTGATCGCGTCGGGCTCGCCCTCGACGGGCAGCATGTCGAGGAGGCGCAGCTCGTAGCCGTACGCCGGCAGCAGCTCGCGCATCAGGGTGCCCAGGCCGCCTGCGGCGCCGGTGAGCAGGACGGTGCGGGGAGCGGGCATGCGCGGGTCTCCTCGATCGGACGTCCACGTTCATGGACCTCATTCATATTCATGGACACGCTAAGGAGCGCTTGTCGAAGCGTCAAGACTCCACCACCTGCGGCTGTCTTCCTTGACCCTTCTCTTGTGCTGCCTTAGCGTGAACGCGTTCATGAATATAGACATCGATCAGATGAGCGCACAGCCGCCAGTCTTCAGGGAGAAGCCGATGACCGATGCCGCCTCACTGTCCGCGCGCCTCGACGGCCTGCTGTTCTTCCCCGTGACGCCCTTCGGCCCGGACGGCGCCGTCGACCTGGAGGTCTTCCGCGCGCACGTGCGCCGCGGGATCGAGGCCGGGGCGGGGGCGGTGTTCGCGTGCTGCGGCACCGGCGAGTTCCACGCGCTGACGCCCGAGGAGTACCGCGCCTGCGTCGCGGCGGCCGTCGAGGAGTCCGCGGGCCGGGTCCCGGTCGTCGCCGGCGCCGGCTACGGCACCGCCCTGGCCCTGCAGTTCGCGCACCTCGCCGAGGAGGCGGGCGCCGACGGGCTGCTCGCCATGCCCCCCTACCTCGTCGTCGCCGACCAGGCCGGACTGCTGCGCCACTACGCGGCGCTCGCCGAGGGCACCTCGCTCGACGTCATCGTCTACCAGCGCGACAACGCCGTCCTCACCCCCGCGACCGTCGCCGAACTCGCCCGCATCCCGCGCATCATCGGCCTCAAGGACGGCGTCGGCGACCTCGACCTGATGCAGCGCATCATCAGCGCCGTCCGCAGCACCGTCCCCGACCGCGACTTCCGCTACTTCAACGGCCTCCCCACCGCCGAACTCACCGGCCTCGCCTACCGCGGCATCGGCGTCACCCTCTACTCCTCCGCCGTCTTCTGCTTCGCGCCCGAGATCGCCCTCGCCTTCCACCGCGCCCTGACCGGCGGTGACGACGCCACCGTCAACGCCCTCCTCGACGGCTTCTACCGGCCCCTGGTGGAACTGCGCCATCAGGGCCGCGGCTACGCCGTCTCCCTGGTCAAGGCCGGGGTACGGCTGCGCGGGCTCGACGTCGGCGAGGTGCGCCCGCCGCTGTCCGAGCCCGCGCCCGCGCACCTCAAGGAACTCGCCGAACTCATCGACCGCGGACTCGCCCTGCTCGGCGAAGACTGACGTACGGTGACCCGCGTCAACCCCCACCCCCAGGAGCCGCGTTGAGAGCCTCCACGTTCGTCTACCCGTGGGACGTCGTCGGCGACCCGGAAGCGGCGGACCGCATCGCCGGCCTCGGCGTGCAGCAGGTCACCCTCGCCTCCGCCTACCACTCCACGCGGGCGCTGACCCCGCGCCACCCCGGGCACCGCGTCGTCACCGCCCGCCACGCCGCCGTGCTCTACCCGCCGGACGAGCGGCGCTGGGCGGGGCGCGCCCTGCGGCCGTACACCCAGGACTGGGCGGGCGCCGGGGACGCCTACGGCGAGGCCGCCCGGGCCCTGCGCGCGGCCGGACTGGACGTGCACTCCTGGGTCGTGCTCGCCCACAACTCCCGGCTCGGGGACGAGTACCCCCGGGTGAGCGTGCGCAACGCCTACGGCGACCGTTATCCGTGGGCACCGTGCGTCGCCCAGCCGGAGGTGCGCGAATACCTCGTCACGCTGGCGGCGGAGGCCGCGGTGCGGCCGGGGACGGGTACGGAGGGCACGGAACTCGAGTCCTGCGGCTGGTACGGCCTCGCGCACCTGCACGCCCACGACAAGACGGGCGGCGTGCCGCTGCCCGGCGCCGCGCAGTACCTGATGTCCCTGTGCTTCTGCCCCGCGTGCGAGGCGGGGTACGCCGGGCTGGGCGCGGACCCGGAGGAACTGCGGGGGGCGGTGCGGGGCGCCCTCGCGCCGGTGTGGGCGGGGGAGTGGTCCCCCGGGCCCGACGAGTGGGCCGACGCCGAGAAACTGCTCGGGGCGGACCTCGCGGGGCTGACCATGGCGTGGCGGGGTTCCGTCGCGCGGGACCTGCAGCGGGCCGCGGTGGAGGCGGTACGGGCCGCCGCGGCGCCGGGGTTCCAGGTGCTGCTCCACGCGGACCCGCACGCGCATCGGTGCGGGGCCAACGCCGGGGTCGACCCGGAGTGGGTCCTGGGCCAGGCGGACGGGCTCGTGCTGCCCGGGGCGGACCTGGTCGCGGCCTGCGTGCCGTACGCGCGGCCGGGGACCGTGCTGGCCGCCAACTTCCCCGTCGTCGCCGGTATGGGCGGCAGCCCCGGCACCCTGGCCGCGGACGCGGCCCGGGCGGGGGCCGCCGGGGCGACGGAGCTGCGGCTCTACCACGCGGGGCTCGCGTCCGCGGGGGATCTGGCGGCGGTGCGGGCGTTTTTGGCGGGGGTCGGCTGAGGCGTGTACCTCCCGCGCGTAGCGCGGTTGGACCGGGCAGCCCGGCGCAGCCGCCCGCACCCAACAACCGGCCCCAAGGGGCACCCACCGGGCAGCCCAGCGCAGGCACCCGGACCGCAACCACGACGGACCGGGCGCACCCCATTGACGTACCCCGCCCCCCGCTCTACTTTCATCACGTCGTACTTCATACGTCATATATGAGATGCCATGCGCGAGACCCGAAAGAGCCCCCATGGACCTGCTCGCCGGCACCGCGCCGACGCCGATTCCGTCCCGTACCACGGTCGTGCTGGAAACGATCAAGCACGGGATACTCACCGGGCAGCTGAAGCCCGGTCAGGCCCTCGTGGAGGCCGAGCTGGCCGCGCAGTTCGGGGTGTCGAAGACGCCCGTGCGGGAGGCGCTCAAGACGCTCGCCGGCACCGGACTGGTCGTGATGAGCCAGTACAAGGGCGTGACCGTGCGGACGGTGGACGCGGAGATGGCGCGTCAGGTGTACGACGTGCGTCTGTTGCTGGAGCCGGAGGCGCTGCGCCGTACCGTCACGCACCGCGCCCCGCTGGACGCCGCGCGGGAGGCGCTGTCGCGTGCCGACGAGGCGGGGGACCGGGCCGAACGGTCGCTCGCCAACCGGGAGTTCCACCGGGCGCTGTACACGCCGTGCGGCAACCCCCTGCTGGCCCGGATGCTGGACGACGTGCGGGACCAGGCAGCCCTGGTCTCGGCCGTGGTCTGGCAGGAGACGCCGTCGTGGGAGCAGGAGGCCCGCGAGCACCGGGAGATCCTGGCGCGGGCGCTGGACGGGGACGCGGGCGGCGCGGCGCGGCTGCTCCACGACCACATCGAGGACTTCGTGGCCCGGGCGTTCCCCGAGGGCCGGGACGGCGGTGACGGGCCGGTCCGCTGAGCCGCGGGCGCGCGGGGGTGAGGGGACGGCCCCCCGCGCGCCCGCCCCCTCCGTAAGCCGCCCCCACCGCATCACGCAGTCAACCGAGTCGAAGGGCTACCGAATGTCATTCGCAGAGCAGTCGTCCGCGCTCGCCGATGTCGTGGCGATCCCGGTGACCCCGTTCGACGCGGACGGTGGCGTGGAGCGCACCGCGTACCGGGCGCTGCTGCGCAGACTGCTCGACAGCGGGGTGCGGACGGTCACGCCGAACGGCAACACCGGGGAGTTCTACGCCCTCGATCCGGCCGAGCGGCGGCTGGTCGTCGAGCTGACGATGGCGGAGGCGGACCCGGGAACCCAGGTCGTGGTGGGCGTCGGCCACGACGTGCCGACGGCGGTCGCGGCCGCGCGGCACGCGCGGGACGCCGGGGCGCAGACGGTGATGGTGCACCAGCCGATCCACCCGTACGTGTCGCCGGAGGGCTGGGTGGACTACCACCGCGCCATCGCGGAGGCCGTCCCGGAGACCGCGGTGGTCCCTTACGTCCGCAACCCGCTGCTGGACGGCGGCCCGATCGCACGCCTCGGCGCGCTGTGCCCGAACGTCGTCGGGGTGAAGTACGCGGTGCCCGACGCCGCCCGCTTCGCGGCGGTGGCGCGGGACGCGGGGCTGGACCGCTTCACCTGGGTCGCCGGTCTCGCCGAGCTGTACGCCCCCGCGTTTTGGGCGATGGGCGCGACCGGCTTCACCTCGGGCCTGGTCAATGTCGCGCCCCGGGTGTCACTGGCGATGCTGCGCGCGCTCCGCGACGGCGACTACGCGGCGGCGATGAAGGTGTGGGAGCGGATCAGGGAGTTCGAGGACCTGCGGGCCGAGCAGAGTTCCGCCGACAACGTGTCGGTGGTGAAGGAGGCGCTGGCGGTGCTGGGACTGTGCCGCCGCGAGGTACGCCCGCCCAGCCGCCTGCTGACCGGGGACCGGCGCGAGCGGGTGGCCGCCCTGCTCGCCGGCTGGGACCTGTGAGCCGGGAGGGGACGGAGGGCCGCCATGAGGAAGCCGGAAGAACTCCGCAGCCACCAGTGGTACGGGACCGAGGGCCTGCGCTCGTTCAGCCACCGGGCCCGCACCCGGCAGCTGGGCTACCTGCCCGAGGAGCACCTGGGCAAGCCGGTGATCGCGGTCCTCAACACCTGGAGCGACATCAACCCCTGCCACGTCCACCTCCGCGAGCGGGCCCAGGCGGTCAAGCGCGGTGTGTGGCAGGCGGGCGGCTTCCCCCTGGAGTTCCCCGTCGCGACGCTGTCGGAGACGTACCAGAAGCCGACGCCGATGCTCTACCGCAACCTGCTCGCGATGGAGACCGAGGAGCTGCTGCGCTCCTACCCGGTGGACGGGGCGGTCCTGATGGGCGGTTGCGACAAGTCCACGCCGGCGCTGCTGATGGGCGCCGCGAGCGCCGACCTGCCGGCGGTGTTCGTGCCGGCCGGACCCATGCTGCCAGGGCACTGGCGCACCGAGGTGCTGGGTTCCGGCACCGACATGTGGAAGTACTGGGACGACAAGCGGGCCGGGCTCATCGGCGACTGCGAGATGGCCGAGCTGGAGAGCGGGCTGGCCCGCTCCCCAGGACACTGCATGACCTTGGGCACCGCCTCCACGCTGACCGCGGCGGCCGAGGCGCTGGGGATGACGGTGCCCGGCGCGTCGTCGATCCCCGCCGTCGACTCCGGGCACGACCGCATGGCGGCGGCCTCCGGAATGCGGATCGTCGACCTCGTGCGGGAGGACCTGCGGCCGTCGGCGATCCTCACCCGCGAGGCGTACGAGGACGCGGTGGCCACCGTGCTCGCGCTCGGCGGATCGACCAACGCCGTGATCCACCTGATCGCGATGGCGGGGCGCAGCGGCGTCCCGCTGACCCTGGACGACTTCGACCGCATCGCCCGCACGGTGCCGGTGCTGGCGAACCTCCGGCCGGGCGGCCGGTACCTGATGGAGGACTTCCACTTCGCGGGCGGCCTCCCCGGGTTCCTGACCCGGCTGCGGGACGCCCGGGTCCTGCACCTCGACCGGCCCACCGTCGCGCACAAGACCCTGGGCGAGCAGCTGGCCGGGGCGCGCGTCCACGACGACGACGTGATCCGCCCGCTGGACGCGCCGCTCGCGGCGGAGGGCGGCGTCGCCGTCCTGCGCGGCAACCTGTGCCCGGACGGCGCGGTCGTCAAGCACATCGCGGCCGAGCCGCATCTGCTCGAACACACCGGCCCCGCGGTCGTGTTCGACGACTACCGGACCCTGCAGCGCACCATCGACGACCCGGGCCTCGGCATCACCGAGGGCAGCGTCCTGGTGCTGCGCGGTTCCGGTCCGCTCGGCGGACCGGGTATGCCCGAGTACGGGATGCTGCCGCTGCCCGACCACCTCCTGAAGAAGGGGGTGCGGGACATGGTGCGGATCTCCGACGCCCGGATGAGCGGCACGAGTTACGGCGCGTGCGTGCTGCACGTGGCACCCGAGTCGCACGTGGGCGGTCCGCTCGCCCTGGTCCGCACCGGCGACCTGATCACCCTGGACGTCCCGTCGCGCACCCTGCGCCTGGAGGTCGACGACGCGGAACTGGAACGCCGCCGCGCACAGTGGCAGGCACCGCCGCCCCGCTACGGACGCGGCTACGGCGCGCTGTACCAGGACCAGATCACCCAGGCCGACACCGGCTGCGACTTCCGCTTCCTGACCCGGCCCGGAGAAGTGCCGGAACCCTACGCGGGCTGACGCCCCGCCTCCGCACCACCCCGTCGGCCGGCCGTCCCCGGCCGGCGGCGGGTCACACCGCCGAGGCGCCCCCGGGGGCCGCGGTCCGGGCCTTGCGGCCCTCGTACCAGAGGGCCGCGCCCGTCACCAGCGCGCCCACGCCCTCCCACACGCCGACCCCGAGGAAGCCGGAGGGGGCCCGGCCGACCACCACGGCGGTGGTGAAGACGGTGAAGGTCAGCAGCCGGAACGGGACAGTCCAGCGGAAGAAGGCCCGCCAGTCGGCGAGGGCCGCCAGGACGTAGTAGACGCCCATGTTGAGCGCCGCCATCGAGGAAGCCGTGAGGAAGACAAGGGTGTAGTCGCCGGCCGCGCGGTGGTCCGGCCGGTGGAAGCCGAGCAGGGACAGCTGTACGGCCGGCGAGACGATCCCGACGATGCCGAGCGCGGCGGCGAGCAGGCCGAAGACGGCCATGGTCCAGCCGGAAAGGGAGCGGGGGAGACGCACCGGTCCTCCAAGTTTGGGGGCGACGGCTGCGGCGCCCCAACTGCCATGATCCTAGGGGATGTTCAGGCCGACTCCCGCCGCACCGGCTCCGTCGGGACGGCCACCCCGGCGGGCTCGTCACCGGCGACGCGGGCGAGCGGCAGCCGCACCATCTCGGCGCTGATGCGGTCCCACGGCCGGCGGATCGTGGTCAGCTGCGGCAGCGTGGCCGGCGCTGCCAGTGGCGCAGGGTCGCCATGATCACGGGGGCACTGGACACCCCGGCGGTGTCCAGCGGTTGGCGGGCTACCGGGATCGCCAGGATGACGGGAGGCATCCGCACCCCCGTCAGCAGGACGCCGACGATCGCCTCACGGCCGCGGAAGCGGTACTTCGGCAGCGTGTAGCCGCTGATCGCGGACACCGCCGCCGACGGCGGCGCCCCGAAACCGGCGCAGAACAGGGAGTTGGGCATCCACCCGCCAGTAGACGCCGTCGCGGGACGCGGACAGCGCCGAGAGGTTGTCCACCAGACCCGTGCCCGGGCAGGAAGGTGAACGTCGCGAAGAGCTCGCGGCTGCTCTTCGTCGACGCCACCAGCACCCGCGCCACCGGGCCGCCGGCCCCGAGCGGCCGGATCAGAGGCGGCGCGTCGCCAGTGTGAGGCGGTCGCGCGCGTCGAAGAGGGCGTCCTTGATCAGCTGCTCGTGGGCCGGGGTCAGCCGGGCCACCGGCACCGAGCAGCTGATCGCGTCACGTGCGGGCGTGCGGTAGGGGATGGCCACGCCGAAGCAGCGCAGGCCGAGCGTGTTCTCCTCGCGGTCCACGGCGTAGCCCTGCTCGCGGATCTGGTGCAGCTCGGCGATCAGCTTCTCGCGGTCGGTGTGGGTGTGCTCGGTGAGCGGCTCCAGCGTCTCCGGCAGCAGCTTGCGGACCTGCTCGTCGGTGTACGTGGCGAGCAGTGCCTTGCCGAGCGAGGTCGAGTGGGCCGGCAGTCGGCGGCCCACCCGGGTGAACGGCCGCAGGTAGTGCGAGGACTGACGGGTCGCCAGGTAGACGACGCTGGTGCCGTCGAGGCGGGCGAGGTGGATGGTCTCGCTGGTGTCGTCCGAGAGCCGGTCCAGGGTCGGGCGGGCCGAGGCCACGACCTCGTCGCCGTCGATGTACGAGGTGCCGACCAGCAGGGCGCGCACGCCGATGCCGTAGCGGGTGCCGGTGGCGTCGGTCTCGATCCAGCCCAGCTCGACGAGCGTGCGCAGCAGCATGTACAGGCTGGACTTGGGGTAGCCGACGGCCTCCTGCACGGCGGCCAGGCTGTGCATGCCGGGCTGCCCGGCGAAGAACTCCAGCAGCTCCACCGTCCGCACCGCGGATTTGACCTGCGCCCCGCCCTCACCTGCAGCCATCTCGGAGGACCCCTCTTGTTCGGCCGGGACCCGCGCAAGTAGGCTCCCGAACAGATTCACAGTTGCGGATGCTGTTCAGCATATCGAACGAAAGGCCTGGAGGTACCCGCGGTGGCCGTACCAGTGTGGAGCGTCGACCCTCGAACCGGGAAGCAGCGGGAGCAGGTCGCCGTCGAAGCCACCGCCGAGGAGGTCGACGCCGCGGTACGCGCCGCCGCCGCGGCCTTCCCGGCGCTCGCCGACCGCGAGGTGCGGGCCCGCCTCCTGCGCACCGCGGCCGACTTCCTCGAGGAGGCCGGCCCCCGCATCCTGGAGGCCGCCGACGCGGAGACCGCCCTCGGTCCCGCCCGCCTCACCGGCGAACTCGGGCGCACCGCCTACCAGCTGAGGGCCTTCGCCGAGATCGTCGAGGAGGGCGCCTTCCTCGACGTCATCATCGACCACGCCGACGCGACGCTCGCCCCGCCCCGGCCGGACCTGCGGCGCTACAAGATCCCGCTCGGCGTCGTGGCCGTCTACTCCGCCAGCAACTTCCCGCTCGCGTTCTCCGTGCCCGGCGGCGACACCGCCAGCGCGCTCGCGGCGGGCTGCCCCGTCGTCGTCAAGGCCCACCCCGACCACCCGGCGACCAGCGAGCTGTGCGCGGACGCGCTGCGCCGCGCCGCCGTCGAGGTCGGGCTGCCCGCCGACGTCGTCTCGGTCGTCCACGGCTTCCAGGCCGGCATCGACCTCATCAAGCACCCGCTGGTCTCCGCCGCGGGGTTCACCGGATCCGTACGGGGCGGCCGCGCCCTCTTCGACGCCGCGGCGGCACGACCCGTGCCGATCCCGTTCCACGGCGAACTCGGCAGCCTCAACCCGGTCGTCATCACGCAGGCCGCGGCCGAGGAGCGCGCCGAGCAGATCGGCGCGGGGCTCGCCGGGTCCGTGACGCTCGGCGTCGGCCAGTTCTGCGTCAAGCCCGGCCTCGTCCTGGCCCCGGCGGGGGAGGCGGGCGACCGCCTCCTCAAGTCCCTGGCGGCCGCGGTGGGCGACGTCGCCCCCGGCACGCTGCTCGACGCCCGCATGCGGGACAACTTCATCGCGGGCGTGCGCGAACTGACCACGCTTCCCGAGGTGGAGGCGCCGGTCGAGCCCGGCGACGGCGGCGAGCACCTGGTGCGCGCCGGCTTCGTCTCCGTCCCGGCCGCCCGGCTCGCGGAGGGCGGCGAGCACGACGCGCTGCTGGAGGAGCACTTCGGGCCCGTCACGGTCGTCGCGCGGTACGGAACCGCGGAGGAGGTCGAGGGGGTGCTCGGGCGGCTCCCGGGGAACCTCACGGCGACGGCGCACCTGAGCGAGGCCGAGGCGTCCGGCGGCGACGGGGACGCCTCCGGCGCGGAACTGCTGCGCCGGCTCACCCCGCTGGCGGGGCGCGTCGTGGTGAACGGCTGGCCCACCGGCGTCGCGGTGGCCCCGGCCATGCACCACGGGGGGCCGTACCCGGCGACGACCTCGACGTCCACGTCGGTCGGCGGTACCGCGATCGAGCGGTGGCTGCGGCCCGTCGTCTACCAGGACGCGCCGGAGGGGTTGCTGCCGGCGGAACTGCGTGACGGCAACCCGCTGGGGTTGCCGCGGCGGTTCAACGGGCGCCGCGAAGCCTGAGGCTTGCGCTTTCCGCGCCGGGTGGGTGTGGTTGCGGCCCGTCGTCGTGCGCGGGTTGTCTGCGCCTGCGGCGGGCTGTCCCCCTCCCTGTGCGCGGGCGGCTGACGGCCGGAGGGCGGTCGGAGAGCGGGGCGGGGCTGCCGCACGCGTCATAGTTCTCTGACCGGGAAGGTTCGCCGGGTCGGCGGTCGGATGTGCGGTGACGACGGCCAATGCCGTCGCCGCCGCGGCCAAGTGGCGAACCTCCGCCTACTTCCTTGCGGTGAGGGTGCTCTCGATGAGGGCGACAGTCGCGCGGGGGTCGTCGACCTGGAGAACCAGGCGTGCGTACTGCTCGTCGGCGAGTTCGATCACGAGCGCCTTCGACCGGTCCTTGACGTCCCAGAAGACTTTTTCGGCAAGCGGACAGGCCCGGCCGCCCGCCGAGGGACAGGGTTGCGCCCCCAATCTTCGCGCTCGCCGTGACGCAGGCAACCCCTGCGGGGGAGGCGCCCCTGGCCACCGGTGCGCGCACTCTTGCTCGGCCTCCCGCCGGGGAACTCCCTGCTGGAGGCAGCCCCCTGCGGTGCAGGGAGGGGTGGGCCCCCTTCACCCCCCCACCGGGCCTTGGTCGCCGAACGATACGGAGGGGGCGGGGGAGGCGGGGGTCCCCCCGGCCGAAGGCTGGGGGAGGGAGGGCGGTCGGGGGAGAAACCCCGACCGCAACCACAACGCGCCCGCACACACCAACCCACCGCACCCAGAACCCGCCCCCCCGCAGGGTCAGCGCACAGGCGTGAAGTCGCGCGCCCCGATGAACTCGGGCCGCCGCACAGGCGCCGCGAAGGGCTCGACGGCCCTGTTCTCCACGCTGTTGAAGACGATGAAGACGTTGCTGCGCGGGTACGGCGTGATGTTGTCCCCCGAGCCGTGCATGCAGTTGCAGTCGAACCAGACCGCGGACCCGGGCTGCCCGGTGAACAGCCGGATCCCGTGCCGGCCTGCCAGTTCCGTCAGGGCCGCGTTCGAGGGGGTGCCCGCGTCCTGCATCTGGAGGGACTTCTTGTAGTTGTCCTCCGGCGTCGCGCCCGCGCAGCCCAGGAACGTCCGGTGCGAGCCCGGCATGATCATCAGGCCGCCGTTGGTGTCGTGGTTCTCGGTCAGCGCGATGGAGACCGAGACCGCGCGCATACGGGGCAGTCCGTCCTCGGCGTGCCAGGTCTCGAAGTCGGAGTGCCAGTAGAAGCCGGAGGCGCCGAAGCCCGGCTTGACGTTGATCCGGCTCTGGTGGACATAGACGTCGGAGCCGAGGATCTGCCGGGCGCGGCCGACGACGCGGGGGTCGCGGACCAGCTCGGCGAAGACCGGGCTGATCTTGTGGACCTCGAAGACCGAGCGGATGTCCTGGGACTTCGCCTCCACGATGGACCGCTCGTCCGCGCGCACGGCCGGGTCGGCGCACAGCCGCTCCAGCTCGGCGTGGTAGCGGGCCACGTCCTCGGGGCCGATGAGCGCGTCGACGGGCAGGAAGCCGTCGCGGTCGAAGTCGCCGAGCTCGGACGGCTGGAGCGGGCCGCTCGTGTCGGGTCCGCCCCAGACGACCGGGTCCTGGCGCGGGGTCAGCACCTCGGCGGTGCCGCGGGTGGGGTAGAGGTCAGTGGTGGGGCCGGTCGTCGTCGCGGTGGTCATCGCTGGTCACGCTCCCTCGGTGAGCAGGGGGTAGACGCCGTTCTCGTCGTGCACCTCGCGCCCGGTGACGGGCGGGTTGAAGACGCAGACGAAGCGCAGGTCGGTCTCGGGGCGCATGGTGTGCCGTTCGTGACCGTCGAGCAGGTAGAGCGTGCCGGGGGAGATCCGGTGCCTCTCGCCGGTCTCGTCGTCGGTCAGCTCGCCCTCGCCCTCGACGCACAGCACCGCCTCGACGTGGTTGGCGTACCACATGGAGGTCTGTGTCCCCGCGTACATCACGGTCTCGTGCAGTGAGAAGCCCACGCGGTCGTCGGCGAGGATGATGCGCTTGCTGCGCCAGGTGCCGGTCTCGGCGGTGACATCCCGGTCGGTGCCCTCGATGTCCTTCAGGGTTCGCACGATCACGGTGGGACGGTTCCTCTCGTCAGGCGGTCTCGCGGACGGAGCGGGCGAGGGTGCGCAGCCCCTCGTCGAGCTCTTCGGGGGTGATGGTCAGGGCGGGCAGCAGTTTGACGACCTCGCCGCGGGGGCCCGAGGTCTCCAGCAGCAGGCCCAGTTCGAAGGCGCGGGCGCAGACCCGGGAGGCCCGGCCGGGGTCGGTGAACTCCAGGCCCCACACCAGGCCGCGGCCCCGGTAGCGGGCGCCGGAGCGCGGATTCTCGGCGCATATCTCGCGCAGGACCGCCTCGGCCTGCTCACCGCGCTTGAGGGTCTGCTTCTCCATGCTCCCGCCGTCCGCCCAGTAGGTGTCGAGGGCGGCGGTGGCGGTGACGAAGGCGGGGTTGTGGCCGCGGAAGGTGCCGTTGTGCTCGCCCGGCTCCCAGATGTCCAGTTCGGGGCGGAAGAGGGTCAGCGACATGGGCATGCCGTAGCCGCCGATCGACTTGGAGAGGGTCACGATGTCCGGCACGATGCCCGCCTCCTCGAAGGAGAAGAACGGGCCGGTGCGGCCGCAGCCCATCTGGATGTCGTCGACGATCAGCAGCATGTCGCGGCGCCGGCACAGGTCGGCCAGGCCGCGCAGCCACTCGGGACGGGCGACGTTGATGCCGCCCTCGCCCTGGATCGTCTCGACGATCACCGCGGCGGGCTGGTTGAGGCCGGACCCCTGGTCCTCCAGCAGCCGCTCGAACCACAGGAAGTCCGGGACGCGGCCGTCGAGGTAGTTGTCGAAGGGCATCGGAGTGCCGTGCACCAGGGGGACGCCGGCGCCGGCCCGCTTCATCGAGTTGCCGGTGACGGCGAGCGCGCCCAGCGACATGCCGTGGAAGGCGTTGGTGAAGGACACCACGGACTCACGGCCCTTGACCTTGCGGGCCAGCTTCAGCGCCGCCTCGACGGCGTTGGTGCCGGTCGGTCCCGGGAACATCACCTTGTGGTCCATGCCGCGCGGGCGCAGGACGACGTCCTGGAAGCGTTCCAGGAAGGCGCGCTTGGCGGTGGTGCTCATGTCCAGGCTGTGCGTGATGCCGTCGCGCTCCAGGTAGTCGAGCAGGGCGCGTTTGAGCACGGGGTTGTTGTGCCCGTAGTTGAGGGCGCCGGCGCCGGAGAAGAAGTCGAGGTAGTCGTGGCCGTCCTCGTCGAAGATGCGGCTGCCCTGCGCGCGGTCGAAGACGGCGGGCCAGCCGCGGCAATAGCTGCGGACCTCGGACTCGAGGGTCTCGAAGACGGACGTGGCGGGCGGGGTGATGGTCACCGTGCATTCCTTCTGTGGGGGAGGAGGAGTCGGGCGGGGACGGCCGGGTCAGACGAGGGGCCCGATGCGGTACAGGACTTCGGGCCGGTGGTCCTCGGGGAACAGCGCCGTGTCGAAGAGCACCCCGCGCTCGGTCCGCGCTCCGTGGCGGGCGGCGAAGGACGTGAACAGGCGGTGCGAGGCCTCGTTGTCCGGGGTGATCGTGGTCTCGACCTCGCGGACGCCGGACGCGGCGGCCCGTTGTGCGAGGTCGTCGAGCATCGTGGCCGCGAGCCCCCGGCCGCGGTGCGCCTCGTCCACGGCGACCTGCCAGACGACGAGGGTTCGGGGGCGCTCGGGGCGGACGTAGCCGGTCACGAAGCCGATCGGTTCGCCGTGCGCCGTACGCGCCACCACGGAGGTGCCGGCGAAGTCCCGGCACCACAGCAGATAGCTGTACGGGGAGTTCAGGTCCAGGGTCCGGGAATCACGGGCGATGCGCCACAGTGCGGCGCCGTCCTCGATTCCCGGGGTGTCGAGCAGCAATTCCCTAGCGGCGGTCATGCGGAGACAACGTAGCGGGCGGAATTCCGAATTGCATGCCGCGCGGGCCTTGTGGCGTGTGGACGCCACTGATATCAGGCGCGCGGAGGCAGCCGGGATGGGTTCCTTTGCCCGGACATTTCGGGGCGGAAGGATGGTGTTGTGGGCTCGGTCACATCCTCGAAATCATCACGCGGTGTCGATGAAATCTTGGCGTTTGAAGCGGTGATCCCGGGGCAGGAGTTGAATGCGGAATACCTTCGGTGTTGCGCTGGATAATTACTCGGAATTTCCCCGCCGTCAAGCTGGTATGGAATTCCGGAGCCCGTACGTAAAGGGCCGTCCCCGCCGTTCGCGACGGCGGGGACGGCCCCTGGGGAATGCGGTGCGGTCAGACCCGCCAGGCGGCCTCGGCCGCCGCCACCGCCGCCTCGGGGTCCGCTTCCAGGGCGCCGGCCAGCGTGCGCAGCGTACGGACGACCACGGCGGGGTCGGCGTCCCGGCCGTAGTGGTTGACCCGGATCATCTCCTTGGCCAGTGCCCCGCCGCCGGCGACCAGCGGGAGCCCCGGCTCCAGGGCCAGGGCGCGGGCGACCAGCCCGTCGGCGGCGACCCCGTCCAGGGTGCGCAGCGTCGTCGCGACCGGCGCGGCGTCCGCGTCCCGGCACACGTACGGCTCGACGGCGGCCAGCGCGGCCGCACCCGCCCGGGTGGCCGCCGCGGCGGCGCGGTGCCGGGCGATCACCGTGTCGAGTCCGGCCTCCTCGATCCGCTCCAGGCAGGCCTCCAGCGCCAGCATCTCCAACTGCGCGGGAGCGTGCGGCAGTGCCCTGCGCCCGGCGTCGATCCAGCGGTCCTTCCAGTCCAGCAACGACAAATACGAACGGCGCGGCGCCGCCGGGTTGTCCGCCAGGCGCCGCCACGCCCGCTCGCTCACCGACACCGCCGAGACCCCGGCGGGCCCGCCCATCGCCTTCTGGGCGCCGATCACGCACAGGTCCACGCCCCACGCGTCCACCAGCAGCGGCTCGGCCGCCACCGAGGCGACCGCGTCGACCATGAACAGCGCCCCGTGCGCCCGGACCACCTCGCCGATCTCCGCCACCGGGTTGGTGTTGCCGGTGGCGGCCTCCGCGTGCACCAACGACACGAAGTCGATCTCCGGGCGGGCGGCCAGCGCCCGCTCGACGTCCCGCGCGCTCACGGCGGCGTGGAAGGGCACCTCCAGGTCGACCACGGTGGCGCCCGCGTCCTGCAGCCAGTTGCCGAAGGTCTGGCCGTACGGCCCGGTCACCACGTTCAGCGCCGTCGAGCCCGGCCGCGCCCCGCCGCGGATGCAGCCCTCCAGCGGCAGCAGGGCCTCGCCCTGCGTGATCACGACGTCCTGCTCCGTGTGCAGCAGCGCGGCGACTCTCCGCTCGATCGCGGTGAAGCGCTCTGCGGTCAGCGGGGGCAGGTCGAGCAGGGGGTGGGACACGGTGGCGCCGCTTCCTTCGTCGAGGGGGTGTACGGCCCGAGGGTATCCGGCGGCTCGTACAGTGCTGACATGGCTGTTCGCGAGGCGTCGCAGGCGCTCCACATCAAGGGCCGCATCCTGGCCGGGCCGCAGGACGTCCGGGACGAGCTCTGGGTGGTCGGCGGGCGCGTCACCTATGAGCGTCCCGCCGGTCTCCGCGACCTCACCACCGTCGAGGGCTGGGCCCTGCCCGGGCTGGTCGACGCCCACTGCCACGTCGGCCTCGACCAGCACGGCCCCGTCGACCCGGGCACGTCCGAGAAGCAGGCGCTCACCGACCGGGACACGGGCACCCTGCTGCTCCGCGACGCGGGTTCGCCCTCCGACACGCGGTGGATCGACGACCGCGAGGACCTCCCGCGGATCATCCGGGCCGGCCGGCACATCGCCCGCACCCGCCGCTACATCCGCAACTACGCCTGGGAGATCGAGCCCGAGGACCTGGTCGCCTACGTCCGCCGGGAGGCCCGGCGCGGGGACGGCTGGGTCAAGCTGGTCGGCGACTGGATCGACCGCGACGCCGGCGACCTCACCGCCTGCTGGCCGCGCGGCGCCGTCGAGGCCGCCATCGCCGCCGCCCACGAGGAGGGCGCCCGCGTCACCGCCCACTGCTTCGCCGAGGACTCCCTGCGGGACCTGGTCGAGGCGGGCATCGACTGCGTCGAGCACGCCACCGGGCTCACCGAGGACACCATCCCGCTGTTCGCGGAGCACGGCGTGGCCATCGTCCCCACCCTGGTCAACATCGCGACCTTCCCGGACCTCGCGGACGGCGGCCAGGCCAGGTTCCCGCGCTGGGCGGACCACATGCGCCGGCTCCACGCCCGCCGCTACGACACCGTCCGCGCGGCCCACGACGCCGGTATCCGGATCTTCACCGGCACCGACGCGGGCGGCTCCCTCGCCCACGGGCTCGTCGCCGCGGAGGTCGCCGAGCTGGTCACCGCGGGCCTGCCCGCCCTCGACGCGCTGTCCGCCGCCACCTGGTCGGCCCGCGAGTGGCTCGGCCGCGACGGCCTCACCGAGGGAGCCCCCGCCGACCTGGTCGTCTATCCGGAGGACCCCCGGGCCGACGTCCGCGTGCTGACCGCGCCCCGGCGCATCGTGCTGCGCGGCCGCGTGGTGGGGTGAGGCGTGAGTTACCACATGCATCTGCGCGCCCTTCCCGGGTCCCGACTGCCGCGGGCCTATGCGCACCTGGCGGAGTTCCTCGCGGAGGCCTGGGACAACTACGAGGAGGAGGCCGAGGCGGGGATCGCCGTGAGCATCGAGAAGGACTTCGAACTCGTCGACCGGTTCTGCACGAGCGAGCCCGCCGCGCCGGGAGGCGCCGACGGCCCCGGCGCCCTCCCCGTCGCGGGCGGCATCGTCGTCGAGGACCCACGGGACGTCGACCCCCCGATCCTCGTGCTCGGTCCCGGGGAGGTCGGGGAGGCCGCGAGGTTCCTCGACGGGGTGTCCTTCGACGCGCTGTGGGCATCCGGCGGGACGGCGGTCATGGCCGGTTTCCGGGGACGGGACGAAGCCCGGGTCCGTGACGGGGTCGTCCGGCCCCTGCACGAGGGGCTGCGGACCTTCTACACCCGCGCCGCAGCCGAGGGGCACACAGTAGTGAAGTGCTTCTGGTTCTGAGCCCCGAATGATCCCATCGCCCCAATTCGGGTGATCCTGGGCGGGTTCGCCCCGTCCCTCCCCGCTCCGCGTGCTGCCATCGGTCCTACCGGAATCCGCAACGGGACGGGGAACGACCATGACCAGGCAGGGACCGCAGAAGTACCCGGGCGCCTCGCGAAGGTACTGGTACCAGGACGACTACGGCGGCGACGCGATGGAGGTCAACGCCCTCGTGCTGCACACCACCGAGGGCCGCAGCGTGCCGACGTACGGGGGCGGCGGCAGCGCGCCCAACCTGACGGCGAGACCGGACTTCGAGGACGAGAAGCTGGTCTGGTACCAGCACTTCGACATCGACATCTCCTCGCGCGCCCTGGTCAACCGGCCCGGCGGGGTGGAGACCAACACCCTCAACGTGTGCCAGGTGGAGCTGGTGGGCACCTGCGACCCCGAGCGGCACGAGGACTGGGGCACCGCCAACCGGCACATCTACTGGCCCAAGGCCCCGCAGTGGGCGCTGCGCGAACTCGCCGAGTTCCTCGCCTGGATGCACACCCACCACGGAGTGCCCCTGAAGGGTCCGAAGCTCTGGCTGCCCTACCCCCGCTCGTACGGGAACGCGGGCGGCCAGCGGATGACCGGGCGGGAGTGGAACGCCTTCCGCGGGGTCTGCGGCCATCAGCACGTGCCGGAGAACTGCGTGCACCCCGACACCCCGGTGCTCCGCGCCGACCTGAGCTGGGCGCGGGCGGCCGAACTGGCCGTCGGGGACGAGATCGCCTGCTTCGACGAGGAGGACGCCGAGGTCGCCGGGGCCGGGCAGGGGCGGCGCCGGCTCCGCTGCGGGGTGGTCACCCGCAACGACCCCGCGCGCAAGGACTCGTACCGGGTGACGACGGCTCGGGGCGAGGTCGTCGCGACGGCCGACCATCCCTGGCTGGTGCGGCTGCCGCACGGCGACGCGTGGGTGACCAGCCGTGAACTGACCCCGTTCAAGCACCGGATCGTCACCCTCGCCGACCGGCAGGGCGCCCCTGAGGGTGCCTGGGAGGGCGCCGTCGTCGCCGAGGTCACCGGCGAGGCGGAGGTGCTCGCGGTCGAGCCCCTGGGGGAGCAGCCGATCGCCTCGCTGTCGACCTCGGCCCGTACCTACGTGGCGCGCGGGCTGCTGTGCCACAACTCCCACGGGGACCCCGGCGCGCTCGACTTCGCCAAGCTGCTCGAATACGCACGATCGCAGGTGTGACACACGGGAACGCGTGTGCCGCAGGTTTCGAATACGGGGACGAAAACCACCCTTTGGAGTGAACCGGGCCCAGGTGGGTGCCGGTTCACTCTCCGTACGTAAATCATTACGGGGTCGAGGTCGCCCCGGCGAGCGCGCTGTCCCCTTCAGCGGCGCCGCGGCGACTCCATGACCATTTGGGGGTTTTCCACTGTGTCCAGCTCTCCCTTCAGCATGCCCGCGCGCCGTCCCGCCGCCGCGCTGGGGGCCGCCGTCGCGCTGGCGGCGGGCGCCCTCGCGCTGGGGCCCGCGACCCCGGCCGCCGCGACCGGGGGGACCCACGGCTCGTCCGGCAAGGCCGGCGCGGTCGTCCTGCGGACCGGCCTGGACGTCTCGTTGCTCCGCAAGTCCGTCGACGTACCGCTGAACCTGACGCTCAACGAGGTCCGCGCACCGGCGAGCGCCGACGAGACCGCGCTGACCGCCACCCTCGACGGGGTCGATCGCGGCAGGCCGTTCAGCGTTCTGCGCGCCGACGTCGCCACCGCCCGGGCCACCGTCGACCGCCACAAGGCGGAGGGCTACGCCAAGCTCGTCAAGGCGCGCGTCAACCTGCCCGGACTGCCGCTCCTCGGGCTGGTCAAGGCCGACCTGATCTCCGCCCGCGCCACGTGCGCGGCCGGCCGCAGGCCGGTCGCCGACGTCGAGATGCCCGGCCACGTCGTCGTCCTCGGCAAGCGCGTCGCCGTCTCGGCCGGCGGCACCACCCTGGTGAAGGTTCCCGGTGTGGGCGAGGTCCGCCTCGACCTCGCCAAGAAGACCGTCACCTCGCGCAGCGCCGCGGCCACCGCACTGGAACTGTCGGTGGAGGTGAACCCGCTCAAGCTCGGCGTCGCCGAGGTGAGCGGCACCGTCACCCTCGCCGGGGCCACCTGCGAGACCCCCCGCCGCGGCGGGCACGGCGGCGGTGGTGGTGGTGGACACCACGGCGGTGGTGGCAACGGCGGCGGTGGCAACGGCGGCAACGGCGGCGAGGACTCCGGTGGAGGTGGCGAGGAGCCGCAGACCGGGGGCGAGTCCGAGCAGCCCTCGCAGTCCGCGGAGCCCACGCCGTCATCCGAGCCCTCCGAGTCCGCGCGCGCCGAGCAGTCCCCGCAGGCCGCGCCCGCGGCGACCGGCGACCTCGCCGAGACCGGCAGCAGCTCCATGACCCCGTACCTCGCGGGCGGTTCGGTGCTGCTGTTCGCCGCCGGATTCCTCGTGATCCGCAAGACCCGCCGCAGGCCGGCGGCCGAGAGCGCCCGGGACTGACGACCCCGGGTCGACCCCGGGGGGACCAGGGGTGAGGGGGGAAGTGGAGGGCGGCTGAGTGTCCGGAGCCGCCCTCCACGTGCTCTCCGCCGCCGCCCCGCGCCCCTCGCGCCGGTCTGCGAGCGTCCGAAAAGGGTACTTTCCACTACCCTGTTGGGAGTGTTCGCGCGCCCGTCGCGGACGGGGCCGGGGGATCGCATGTTCGGGGGACGGTACGAATTACGGGCCCTGCTCGGCTCCGGCGGCATGGCTCGGGTCCACCTCGCGTACGACACCCGGCTCGGCCGGACCGTGGCCGTCAAGACGCTTCTGCCGGAGCTGGCCCGCGACCCCGAGGCACGGCGCCGCTTCGCCCGCGAGGCCCGTGCCGCGGCCGCGCTCGACCACCCCGGCATCGTCACCGTCCACGACCAGGACGAGGTGACCACGGACGACGCGGTCGTGCCGTATCTGGTGATGGAGCACATCGAGGGCCGCACCCTGGCCGAACTCGCCCGCGAACAGACCCCGATGGAGATCGAGCGGGCCGTCCGCACCACCTGCGCGACCTGCTCGACCAAGGGCAGGACTACACCGGCCCCTACAAGGACACCGACCCCGACGGGCTGGGCCTCAAGAGCGTCGAGACCCCCGACGCCCGCACGATCGTCTTCCACCTCGACTCACCCTTCGCGGACTTCCCCCACGTCCTGGCGCTGCCCATGTCCTCGCCCGTCCCGAAGGCGAAGGACACCAAGGAGCACTACCAGGACCAGCCGGTCGCCAGCGGCCCCTACCGCATCGCCTCCTACGACGCCGCCGCCGGGCTGCGCCTGGTGCGCAACGACACGTGGGACCCGGCGACCGACGCGATACGCACCGCCCTGCCCGACGAGGTGGAGCTCACCATCGCCGTGGACGCGGCCGCCGTGGACACCGCCCTGATGAACGGCACCGCCGACCTCGACCTCGCCCAGACCGGTCTCCAGGAGGCCACGCGGACCCGGGTCCTCGCCGACGACTCGCTCACGCCCCGCGTGGACCTCGTGCAGACCGGCGCCGTCCGCTACTTCTCCCTGCAGACGGCCGTCGCGCCCCTGGACGACTACCGCTGCCGCTGGGCCGTCCAGTACGCCACCGACCGCAGCCTGCTGCGCGACGCCCTGGGCGGCCAGGACGCGGGCGACGTCGCCGGCGGCATGCTGCCGCCGACCATCGGCGGCCACGACCGGCACCTCGACACCTACGGCACCGTCAGCGGCGGCTCCTACCCCGAGCAGGCCCGGCGTTTCCTCGGCGAATGCGGCCGCGCCAAGGGGTTCAGCACGGTCGTCGCCGTGTCCGGCGGCGACCCGGCCGCCCGCAAGGTCGCGCAGTCCCTGGCCGGCCAGCTCGCCGAGGTGGGCATCAAGGCGACCGTGCAGACACCCGACGCCGCCGACTTCTACGCCGCCCTCGCCGACCAGCAGCAGATCAAGGACAAGGGCTGGGGCATCGTCTTGACCACCTGGCAGTCCGACTGGCCCTCCCCGGCCGGATTCCTGCGCCCGCTGCTGCTGCCGGACAGCCCCAGCAACTACGCGGGCCTGGACGACCGGGAGATCAACTCCCTGATGAACGAGGCCGACTCCGAGACCAGCCGCAACGCCGCGGACAACCTCTGGAGGACCGTCGACTCCACCGCCCAGGACCGCGGCACGCTGCTGCCCTTCCTCTACGACCGCCGCCTCAACTACCGCTCCGACCGCCTGACCAACGCCTACGTCCACCCGGCCCTGGGGGTCAAGGGCTGAGCCGGGGTGGACCCGCTCCCAGGGCTCGCCCGGCGGCTGCGCGTCAGCCGTCGAGCGCCTTCGACAGCGCGGCCGCGAAGCGGTCGGTCGTGGCGGGGTCGCGGACGGCGATGCGGAGCCAGTCGGGGGAGAGCCCGGGGAAGGTGTCGGCGCGGCGGACGGCGAAGCCGAGTTCGCGCAGGCGGGCGCGGACGGAGGCCGCGCCCGGCAGGCGCAGCAGGACGAAGGGGCCGTGGGCCGGGCCGGCGACCTCGACGTCGTCGAACTCGGCGAGCCGGCGCAGCAGGTGCTCGCGGTCGGCGGCGGTCCGGCGGGCCGCCTCCTCGGCCTCCGCCAGGGCCGCGGGGGCGCAGCAGGCCTCGGCGGCGGTGAGGCCTGGGGCCGAGACCGCCCACAGGGGCTGGGCGCGGCGCAGCGCCGCCACGGGCTCGGGGTCGCCGAGGACGTAGCCGACCCGCAGGCCTGCCAGGCCCCAGGTCTTGGTGAGGCTGCGCAGCACCACCAGGCCGGGCAGGTCGCGGCGGGCGGCGACGCTCTCGGGCTCGCCGGGCACCGCGTCCATGAACGCCTCGTCGACGACGAGGGTGCGGCCCGGCCGGGCCAGGCGGGCGAGGTCCGCCGCGGGGTGCAGTACGGAGGTGGGGTTGGTCGGGTTGCCGACGACCACCAGGTCGGCGGCCTCGGGTACCGCCCACGGGTCGAGGCGGAAGCCGTCCGCCGCCCGCAGCACGACGCGGTGCACAGGATGCCCGGCGTCGCGCAGGGCCGCCTCCGGCTCCGTGAACTGCGGGTGGACGACGACCGCGTGGCGGGCCCGGGTGGTGCGGGCCAGCAGGACGAACGCCTCCGCGGCACCCGCCGTGAGCAGCACCTCCTCGGCCGGGCGGCCGTGGCGGGCGGCGACGGCCCGGTGCGCGGCGCGGTCGTCCGGGTAGCCGGCCAGCCCGTCGAGGGTGGCCGCGAGGCGTTCCCTGAGCCATGGCGGGGGTGTGCCGGCGCGCACGTTGACGGCCAGATCGGTGAGGTCGTCGCCGCCGTCGCGGACCTCGGCGTCGCCGTGGTGCCGCAGATCGTGCTCGCCGTCACCGTCGCCGGGCTCCGGCCGTCCGCCGCCGCTGTCGCGCGCCGGCGCGTGCCGCACCTCGACCTCGGGGCGCGCCTCTGCCCAGCCCCCCGCCTGCTGCGCGACCCGCTCCTCCAGGGCCGCGTCCGCCGGGAAGCCGGTCAGCACCACGATCCGCCGGGCACCGAGCCGCGCGCAGCGTTCCAGGCCCGCGGGGACGTCCGGCGCCGCCGTCGTCAGGAAGGCGCTCTCCACGCCCGCGTAGCCCCGGCCCTCCCACAACAGCCTTGCGGTGCGGGCCACTTCGGCGTTGTCCGCGGCCTCGGGGGAGCCGGCGCCGACGAGCAGCACCATTGTCGCCGCCCGGTCCAGGGGCGTACGGCGGCCGCCGCCGAGCGCGGCGTCGACGCGCCGCTCCAGCACGTCCTCGGGCCGGTTGATCACGGTGCCGTCTCCTCCGTCGTGCCGTGCGTGCCGTGCGTGCCGTGCGTGCCGTGCTCGGGTGTACGGTGCCGGGCCACCGCCGCGGTCGCCTTCGCCGTACCGCCCCCGGGGGCGGACTTCCTCTTCGGTACCAGCAGTTCGCCGCCGGGCGCGGCGGCCAGCGCCGCCGCCTCCGCCACGGAGGGTGTGCCGACCGCGGCCAGCGCCGCGCCCGAGGGGCTCGGCACGTCGACCGCCGCCAGCGTACGCGCGTCGTACGTCACCAGGGGAACGCCCAGCCGCTCGGCCGCCGTGACGAGGCCCGGCTCCCCGGCCTTGCCGTCGACGGTCGCCAGCGCCGTGACGGACGCCTCCGGAAGTGCGGCCTCGGCGAGCACGGACCGTACGAGCGCGAGCACTTCGGCCCCCGTCACACCGCGGGCCGCGCCCACACCGACGACGACGCTCACGAGGGCGCGCCCGCCCCGCCCGCGCAGGAGGCGACGAACCGCCGCGCCAGGGACGGCTCCGCCGCCCAGTGGACGTGCAGGTACGACGCGTGGACGCCGCCCCGCACGAAGCCCTCCACGCGCCGCTCCGGCCGGATCAGGCCCCAGGCGGGGGTGGCGCCGGCGGCGGGTTCCACGACGGTGCGGTGGAACTCGTGGCCGCGCACCCGGGTCCCGGCGGCCGCCAGCGCGTTGTCGGCGATCGCGACCGCCTCGCGGTAGCCCAGCGTGAGCCGGTCCGACATGCGGGCCGTGGTGTCCAGCACCCCGCACATGGGACGTCCGTCCAGTTCCCGCCCGAGGTAGAGCAGGCCCGCGCACTCCGCGGTCACGGGACCGGCGAAGGCTCCGACGGCCCCGCGCAGCGGTTCGTTGGCGGACAGTTCGTGGGCGTACATCTCGGGGAAGCCGCCGCCGATGACCAGCCCCTCGGCACCGGACGGCAGCCGCTCGTCCCGCAACGGGTCGAAGGTGACGACCTCCGCTCCCGCCGCGTCGAGCAGTTCGAGGTGCTCGGCGTACGAGAAGGTGAACGCCGCCCCGCCCGCCACCGCGATCACCGGCCGGGTGCCCGGCGCGGCCGCGCCGGCCGCCGCCTCCCGAGGGTCCCAGGGCTCGTCCGTGAGCGGGGGAGCGCTGCGTGCCAGGGCCAGCAGCGCCTCCATGTCGCAGCCCTCGCGCACCCGGGCGGCCAGCGCCCGCACCGCGTCGAGGGCGTCCGCGCGCCGCTCCGCGACCGGGACGAGGCCCAGGTGCCGGGAGGGCGTGCCGACCGCGGTGTCGCGCCGCAGCGCGCCCAGCACGGGCACGCCCGCCCCGTCGAGGGCGTCGCGCAGCAGTTCCTCGTGCCGGTCGGAGCCGACCTTGTTGAGGATGACGCCGGCGACCCGCACCTGCGGGTCCCAGGAGGCGAAGCCGTGCACCAGCGCCGCCACCGAACGGGACTGCGACGAGGCGTCCACCACCAGCACCACCGGCGCCCGCAGCAGCTTCGCCACATGCGCGGTGGAGGCCAGCTCACCCATTCCCGAGGCGCCGTCGAAGAGCCCCATCACGCCCTCCACGACCGCCAGGTCGGCCCCTCGCGCCCCGTGCAGGAACAGCGGCGCGATCCGCTCCGGGCCGCACATGTAGGCGTCCAGGTTGCGGCCCGGGCGGCCGGTGGCCAGGGCGTGGTAGCCGGGGTCGATGTAGTCGGGGCCCACCTTGTGCGGGGAGACCGCGAGCCCGGCCTCCGCGAAGGCGGCCATCAGGCCCGTGGCGACGGTGGTCTTGCCGCTCCCCGAGGCGGGGGCCGCGACGACGAGCCTGGCTACCACTCGATGCCCTTCTGGCCCTTCTGGCCGGCGTCCATCGGATGCTTGACCTTGCCCATCTCGGTGACCAGGTCCGCGAAGTCCAGCAGGGGCTGCGGGGCGTTGCGGCCGGTGATGACGACGTGCTGCGTGCCGGGCCGGTCGCGCAGGACCGAGACCACCTCGTCGGTGTCGATCCATCCCCAGTGCAGCGGGTAGGCGAACTCGTCGAGCACGTACAGCCGGTAGGTCTCGGCCGCCAGGTCGCGCTTGACCTGCTCCCAGCCCTCGCGGGCGGCGTCCTCGCTCTCGGTGATGTCCCGCTGCACCCAGGACCAGCCCTCGCCCATCTTGTGCCAGGCGACACTGCCGCCCTCGCCGGAGGCGCCGAGCACGCGCAGCGCCCGTTCCTCCCCGACCTTCCACTTGGCGGACTTGACGAACTGGAACACCCCGACCGGCCAGCCCTGGTTCCACGCCCGCAGCGCCAGCCCGAAGGCGGCCGTCGACTTCCCCTTGCCGGTGCCGGTGTGCACCATCACCAGCGGCCGGTTGCGGCGCTGACGGGTCGTCAGGCCGTCCTGCGGCACGACGCTCGGCTGTCCCTGTGGCATTACGCGGCCCTCCGTACATCCCGTACCAGTGCCGCGACGCTGTCCGCGCGCAGCTCGTCCAACGTCACGGCGGTGCCGTGCAGTTCGCGCGCCAGCTCGCCCGCGAGCCCCAGCCGTACCGGGCCGGACTCGCAGTCCACGACCACCGAGGCGGTGCCCTCGGCCGCCAGCAGCCGCGCCGCGCGCCCGGCCGTGCGCACCGGCTCGGGGCCACCGGTCGCCCGGCCGTCGGTGACCACGACCAGCAGCGGGCGGCGCGAGGCGTCCCGCAGCCGCTCCACGCGCAGCACGTCGTGGGCCTTCAGCAGCCCGGCGGCCAGCGGGGTGCGGCCGCCGGTGGGCAGCCTGTCCAGGCGGGCCGCGCCCGCCTCGACCGACGAGGTCGGCGGCAGCGCCAGCTCCGCCGTCGCGCCGCGGAAGGTGATCAGTCCGACCTTGTCGCGCCGCTGGTAGGCGTCGAGCAGCAGCGACAGCACCGCGCCCTTGACCGCGCTCATGCGCTGCCGGGCGGCCATCGACCCCGAGGCGTCGACGACGAAGAGCACCAGGTTGCCCTCGCGGCCCTCGCGGACCGCCTCGCGCAGGTCGTCCCGGCGGATCACCAGCCCCGGGCCGCCGCGCCCGCGCGCCCGCTGGTGCGGGGCGGCGGCGTGCACAGTGGCGGCCAGGTGCAGTTTGGACAGGGCGCCCTGGGGCCGCCGCGCGCCCGTCGTCCTGCCGTGCGCGGTACGGGCCCGGGATCGGCGGCCCGCGGCGCCCTCGCCGAGGCCGGGAACGGTCAGGGCGCGGGCCTTGAACGGCTCGGCCGCCGGCACCGCGGCCCGTTCGCCCACGCCGCCCTGCGGTGCCTGCGCGGGCTCGGGCTGGGCACCGGCGTCCGCCGGCTCCCTGGGCGGGGCGATGTCGGGCGCGGGGTCCGGGGCGCCGTCGTCGCCCTGGGGCGGGCGCCCGCCGCCGTCCGGTCCGCCGCCGTCCGGGCCGGGGTCCGGGTCGTCGTCCTCGCCGCGGTTGCGTTCCAGGGTCTCGTCGAGCTTGTCCTCGTCGAGGCCCGGCGCGTCGAAGGGGTTGCGGCGGCGCCGGTGCGGCAGCGCGAGCAGCGCGGCCTGCCGCACGTCGGCGTCGGTCACCTCGGTGCGCCCGTCCCAGGCCGCGAGCGCGGTCGCCGTGCGCGCCATGACGATGTCCGCGCGCATCCCGTCCACCTCGAAGGCCGCACAGGTCGCGGCGATCTGGCGGAGCGCGCCGTCGCCGAGCGAGACCGACGGCAGCAGCGCCCGTGCCGCCGCGATGCGCTCCCGCAGCTCCCGCTCCTCGCCCCGCCAGGCGGCGGCGAAGCCCGCCGGATCGGCGTCGTAGGCGAGGCGCCGCCGGACGACCTGCACCCGCTCCTCGGTCTCCCGTGACGCCGCGACCTCCACCGTGAGACCGAAGCGGTCCAGCAACTGGGGCCGCAGCTCGCCCTCTTCGGGGTTCATCGTGCCGACGAGCAGGAAGCGCGCGGCGTGACGCACCGAGACGCCCTCGCGCTCGACGTAGGAGGCGCCCATGGCGGCCGCGTCCAGCAGCAGGTCCACCAGGTGGTCGTGGAGCAGGTTGACCTCGTCCACGTACAGCACGCCGCGGTGCGCGTCCGCCAGCAGCCCCGGCTCGAAGGCCTTCACGCCCTCCGCCAGGGCCCGTTCGATGTCCAGGGCGCCGACGAGGCGGTCCTCGGACGCGCCGACCGGCAGCTCCACCATGCGCGCCGGCCGGCTCTCGCGGCCGGCGTCGGGGCCGTGCGGCCCGTCCGGGCACGCCGGGTCCGCTGCCGCCGGGTCGCAGCCGAAGCGGCAGCCGGGGACGACCTCGACGGCCGGCAGCAGCGCTGACAGCGCCCGCACGGCGGTGGACTTGGCGGTGCCCTTCTCACCCCGCACCAGCACACCGCCCACCGCGGGGCTGACCGCGTTCAGCAGCAGCGCCAGCCGCAGGTCCGCCATCCCGACGATCGCGGTGAAGGGGTAAGGGGTGCTCACGCGGCCTCCTGGGTCGAACGGACATTGCGGCGGTTCTCACGGACGGCCCGGCTCCGGGGCCGCGACGGGCCGCTCACGGCGCCCCCGGGGGGACGAAGGGCAGCCCCGCAGGGGGGCCCTGCTCGATCAGGCGGAGCAGTGCGCCGGTGTCGGCGTGCTCCTCGATCAGGTCGCCCAGCCGGTCCAGCTGCTCCTCGCGGAGCGCGCCGAAGGCGGTGCCTGGGGCCGGGACGAAGCGCCGCCCCGCGGCCTGCGCGACGCGGCGCAGGAAGGCGCGGCGGAAGCCGTCGCTCTCCAGGGAGCCGTGCCAGTGGGTGCCCCAGACCGCGCCGCTGCGGCAGCCGTCCAGGAAGGGCTCGTCGCCGCCGCGGACGTCGGCCACGCCGTGGTGGATCTCGTACCCCTCGACCGGTTCGCCGTACGCCTTCCCCGAAGGCCTGGCCAGGGTCTTCTCCACGGCGAAGCGGACGCACGCCGGCAGCAGCCCGAGCCCGGGGACCGTACCGGCCCGCGACTCGACGTCGTCCTCGATCGTCTCGGCGAGCATCTGGAAGCCGCCGCAGATCCCCAGCACCGGACGCCCCTCGGCGGCCCGGCGGACGACCGCGTCGGCCAGGCCCCGCCGCCGCAGCCACTCCAGGGCCTTGACCGTGCCGCGGGTGCCGGGCAGCACCACGAGGTCGGCGTCGGCGAGCTCCTCCGGCCGGTCCACGAAGCGGACGAGGACACCGGGCTCGGCGGCGAGCGCGTCCACGTCGGTGAAGTTCGACATCAGCGGGACCGCCGCGACGGCGACCCGCAGGACGTCCTCGCCGTGCGGCGGCGCCGTGTCCGACTCCCGGACGCTGCCGCGCAGCGACATCCGCAGCCCGTCCTCCTCGTCGATGCCGAGGCCGTGCCGGAACGGCAGCACCCCGTAGAAGCGGCGTCCGGTCAGCCCGCGCAGCATCTCAAGACCCGGCTCCAGCAGGGACACGTCGCCGCGGAACTTGTTGACCAGGTATCCGCAGACCAGTTCCTGGTCCTCCGGGGCGAGCAGCGCCGTCGTCCCGAAGAACGAGGCGAAGACCCCTCCCCGGTCGATGTCGCCGACCACGACCACCGGGAGCCGGGCGGCCCGCGCCAGGCCCATGTTGACGATGTCGCCCCGCCGCAGGTTGATCTCGGCCGGGCTGCCGGCGCCCTCGCAGATCACCGCGTCGTACCGCCCGCGCAGCTCCTCCAGGCAGCCGGTGACGGTCTCCAGCAGCTCCGCGCGGCTCCCGTTGTGGTAGCCGCGCGCACTCATCTCGCCCACCGGGCGCCCCATCAGGACGACCTGGCTCGTGCGGTCCCCGCCGGGCTTGAGCAGCACCGGGTTCATCAGGGCCGACGGCTCCACGCGCGCGGCCTGGGCCTGCATCGCCTGGGCGCGGCCGATCTCGGCGCCCTCGCGGGTCACGTACGAGTTCAGCGACATGTTCTGCGCCTTGAACGGCGCCACGGACACGCCCTGCCGCGTCAGCCACCGGCAGATCCCCGCCGTGACGACGCTCTTGCCGGCGTCCGACGTGGTCCCCGCGACCAGCAGGCCCCCGCCCCTCATGAGTCCCTCCCCCGGGCGACCGCGCCCCACGCCAGGCGCCCGCCCACCGCGACCACCAGCGCCAGCGCGCCGACCCGCCGCGACAACCGCGCCGCCCGTTCGATGTCCCGTACCTCCACCGGCCGGTTCCCCGCCCCCAGCACGGGCCGGTGCTCCACCCGCCCGTCATAGGCAAGCGTCCCCCCGAGGCGCACGCCCAACGCCCCGGCGAACGAGGCCTCCACCGGCCCCGCGTTCGGGCTGGGATGCCGGGGGCCGTCCGTGCGCCAGGCCCGCCACGCCCCCCGGGGGTCGGGGCCGGCCAGCACCGCGAGCGCGGCGGTCAGCCGGGCGCCGGGGTAGCCGGCGACGTCGTCCAGCCGGGCCGCGGCCCAGCCGAACCGCCGGTGCCGCGGCGACTTGTGACCCACCATCGCGTCCAGGGTGTTGACCGCCCGGAAGCCCACGAGCCCCGGTACGCCGCCCAGCGCACCCCACACCAGGGCCCCCACGACGGCGTCCGAGGTGTTCTCCGCGACGGACTCCACCACCGCCCGGGCCAGTTGCGCCTCGTCCAGCGCCTGCGGGTCGCGGCCGCACAGATGGGGCAGCCGCTCGCGCGCCGCCTCCATGTCACCGGTGGACAGGGCGGCACCGACGATCCGTGCCTCGTGTACCAGGGATGTCCCGCCGAGCACGGCCCAGGTCGCCGCCGCCGTCAGGGCGACGGACGCCGCTCCGGAACGGCGCACGGCACGCTGGAGCCCGGCCGCGGCCGCCACGGCGCCGCCCGCGCACAGGGCCGTGTGGAGGGCGCCGCGACCGCGGTGGTCGCGCCACAGCGCCCGCTCCAGGCGGGCGGCGGCGCGGCCGAACACCGCGACGGGGTGACCGCGGCGCGGGTCGGCGAGGGCCAGGTCGGCGAGCCAGCCGAGGGCGGCGCCGGTGGCGAACGCGCACGGCGCCGCGACGCCGGTGCCGGGTGAACGGCCGGAGCCGCGCATCACAGGAGTCCTCACTCAGGGTCCGCGCCCTGGTTCGACGTGACCGGCGACGAGAGTCTCCTGGCTCCCGGATCGGCGGCACCCCCGGCCTTCCAGCCCCGAGTCGGGGCCGTGGCCATGGGCGGGGGTCCGCTCCCCGGTGACAGTGGCGGGACCGCGCCGGATTCGCACCGGACTTCCTCTCCTGCCGCCGTTTGGCGGTTCCGATACCACCACGCCCCGCTCCGGCCCGTCAACTCATCGCGACAGCCTGTGGACAAGAAGAAACCCCAGCTCACGGCCGGAAGGCCGGGAGCTGAGGTCAACTTCACACCGCGGTGCGCGGGGACGTGCGGGTCAGGCGACGATCAGGTAGATCCCGTACGCCACCGCCGCCGCGCACAGCGCGAAGCACAGGTACGCGCCGGTGCGGGCCAGGGCGGTGGTGCCACCCGCGGCGGAGGTGCCCGCCTCGCCGCCGCCGGCGGTGCCCTGCCTGGACAGGCCGACGATGCCGAGGGTGAACAGGCCGACGAGTCCGACGGTCACGGCGAGGCTGACGCCGAAGACGGAGCCGAGGGCAGCCCAGTCGATGTGCATGGTGCTGGTTCCTTCCGGGGCCGGTGCGGCTGCCGCCGTCAGGCGGAGGCCTTGGCGGGGTCGGTGCCGGCGGCGGTCGTGGTCAGCCCCGCGGGCGGCGGGATGACGGCGGCGATGGCCGTGGTGATGACGCCCGGCTCCTCGGCGTCGTGGCCCTCGTTGACGTTGGTGTGGTCGACGGGCTTGCGGCGGGAGGCGATCCAGATCGCGGTGCACGCGGCGAGCGCCAGGACGGCGACCGTCGTGACACCCCAGTCGCCCTGGTCGGCGAGGAGCGCGGCGCCCGCCGCGACCAGGCCCGCGGCAGGGAGGGTGAGCCCCCACGCGGCGAACATCCGGCCCGCGGTGCTCCAGCGGACGACACCGCCCTTGCGGCCGACGCCGGCGCCCATGACGGAGCCGGAGCAGACCTGCGTGGTGGAGAGCGAGAAGCCGAGGTGCGAGGAGGCCAGGATGACGGTCGCGGCGCCGGTCTGGGCGGCGAAGCCCTGCGGCGGCTGGATGTCGGTGATGCCCTTGCCCATGGTGCGGATGATCCGCCAGCCACCGATGAAGGTGCCGAGCGCGATCGCCATGCCCGCCGAGACGATGACCCACAGCGGCGGGTCGGAGTCGGGCGCGACGACGTTGCCGGCGATCAGGGCGAGGGTGATGACACCCATGGTCTTCTGTGCGTCGTTGGTGCCGTGGGCGAGGGAGACGAGGCCGGCCGAGGCGATCTGCCCGGCCCGGTAGCCCTTGGCGGTGGCGGCCGGATCGGCGTTGCGGCCGATGCGGTAGGTCAGCCGGGTCGCCAGCATCGCGCCGACCCCGGCGACCACCGGGGCGCAGACGGCCGGGATCAGGACCTTCATGACGACCGCGTCACCGTTGACCGAGCTGAATCCGGCCGAGGCGACGGAGGCGCCGATGAGGCCGCCGAAGAGGGCGTGGGAGGAGCTGGAGGGGAGTCCCGCCAGCCAGGTCAGCAGGTTCCAGACGATCGCGCCGACGAGTCCCGCGAAGATCACCTCGGGCTTGATGCCCGCGCTCTCGTCGAGGATCCCGCCGGAGATCGTCTTCGCCACCTCGACGGAGAGGAAGGCGCCGACGAGGTTGAGCACGGCGGACATGGCCACCGCCGTCTTGGGCTTGAGTGCGCCAGTGGAGATGGTGGTCGCCATCGCATTGGCGGTGTCGTGGAAACCGTTCGTGAAGTCGAACACGAGTGCGGTAATGATCACGATTCCGATCAGGAGCGTGATGTGTTCCATTGACCCAGGCATTCGTTCGATCGGACAGTGGCGGTGGCGACCGTACGGAGTCTGGATGAACGGAAGGTGAACGAGGGGAGGCGCGGCGGTGCCGGTGCGTGCGGGGGGTGTGGCCCGGCCCCGGCCGCGGCCCGGAATCCGGCCTTTCGCGTGCTTCGACCACCCCTTTCCGGAGGTCAGGAAGAGATCCTGGTCACGCGGCGACGGCCCGCTCCGCCGCCGTCTCGCGGCACGAACCGGGGGCGTGCCGGCGGTGGTCCGTGCGCGTTCGTCTCGCGCCCTGCGGGCGCAAGCGCCGGCCCCGCACGTACCGGCCGAATCTCCTCTGGCTAGTGGCGGCCCGAGATGCGGTCCGCGATGCGGGCCACCCGGTCGGTCTCCACGCTGCGTCCGGCCTGCTCGCGCCGGTCGGCGCCGCGGTAGGCCGCGTACAGCCCGTGCACCCCGATCCACCGGAAGGGCTCGGGCTCCCAGCGGCGCACGCGGTGGTGCACCCACGGCAGGGCCGTCAGCTCGGTTCCGTGCGCCTGGCCGGAGTCCATCTGCACGAGGTCCCGCAGCGTCCGCGCCGCGAGGTTCGCCGTGGCGACACCGCTGCCGACGTAGCCGCCCGCCCAGCCCAGGCCGGTGGAGCGGTCCAGCTCGACGGTCGCGCACCAGTCGCGCGGCACGCCGAGCACCCCGGACCAGGCGTGGTCGATCCCCACCCGCCCCGTCGCCGGGAAGAAGCGCACGAGGATCTCGCGGAGCGCCTCCACCGTCGCCGCCTGGGTGCGGCCGTCGTTGTCCGTGCGCGAACCGAAGCGGTACGGCACCCCGCGGCCGCCGATGGCGATCCGGTCGTCGGCGGTGCGCTGCGCGTACATGTACGCGTGCGCCATGTCGCCGAGGGCCTCCCGGCCCTCCCAGCCGATGGTGTCCCAGACCTCCCGCGGCAGCGGCTCCGTCACGACCATCGATGAGTTCATCGGCAGCCACGCCCGCTTCTGGCCCTTGAGCGAGGCGGTGAAGCCCTCCGTGCAGCGCAGCACGTAGGGGGCGCGCACGGTTCCGAACGGCGTGACCGCGTGCTTCGGCCGGATCTCCGTCACCGGGGTCGACTCGTGGACGACGACCCCGAGCGCCTCCACCGTGCGGGCCAGTCCCTGCACCAGCTTCACCGGGTGGATACGCGCCCCGTGCGGTGTCCAGGTGCCGCCGGCCGTCCCGGCGACCCGGATCCGCGCGGCGGACTCGGCCGCGCCCAGCAGCAGGCGGTCCTTCTCGCCGAAGGCGACCTCCGTCTCGTGGAAGGCCCTGAGCCGGGCCAGTTGCGCGGGGGAGTGGGCGACCTCCAGCACCCCGCCCTTGTGGACGTCCGCGTCGATGCCCTCCTCGGCGGCGACCCGGATCACCTCGTCCACGGTCCCGTTCATCGCGCGCTGCAGCGCGACCGCGGCCTCCCGGCCGTGCAGCGCGGCGTAGCGGTCGCGGCCGGCGATCCCGTTGTACAGCCAGCCGCCGTTGCGGCCGGAGGCGCCGTAGCCGCAGAAGCGCTGCTCCAGGACGACGATCCGCAGGAAGGGCACGGCCTTCTTCAGGTAGTAGGCGGTCCACAGCCCGGTGTAGCCGCCCCCGACGATGCACACGTCCGCGGTGGAGTCCCCGGGCAGCGGTTCACGCGGTACCGGGAGGCCTGACTTCGCGTACCAGAAGGAGATGCCGCCGTTGACGGTGGTCATGGTGCCCCTGCAATTCGTATGCGTGCTCGGTCCGGAAGGTGTGCCGGGACGTTACTGTGCCCCGAGAGCGGGCGGCAACGGCCAACCTGTCAGGATCAGCGCTCGGAGGTGGCACGGATGTCGGTGCGGAACACGGTGGCGCGGGCCTGGACGGACCTGGTGGACACGGCCCGCCGCTCCGTCGACGACGGTCTCGTGGTCGGCACGTCCGGCAACGTGTCGGTGCGGGTGGGCGACGACCTGGTGCTCGTCACCCCCAGCGGGGTGCCCTACCACCGCCTCGCCCCGGAGGACACGGTCGGGGTCGACCTGGACGGCAAGCAGGTGCTCGGCGCGCTGCGGCCGACGAGCGAGCTGGCGATGCACCTGGCGATCTACCGGCACACCGACGCGGGCGCCGTCGTCCACACCCACGCCGTGCACGCCACGGCCGTCTCCACGCTCCTCTACGAACTGCCCGCCATCCACTACATGGCGGCGGCCCTGGGCGGCCGGATACGCGTCGCCGACTACGCGACCTACGGCAGCGAGGAACTGGCCGCCAACGTCCTGCGCGCGCTCCGGGACCGCACGGGCTGCCTGCTGCGCAACCACGGCACCATCGTCTACGGCGACGACCTCGAGCAGGCCTACGACCGCACCGCCCAACTGGAGTGGATGTGCCAGGTGTGGCTCGCCGCCCGCTCGGTGGCCGGGTTCTCGCCCTCGCTGCTCTCCAAGCGTGAACTCGCCCGCGTCGCCGAGCGGCTGCGCCAGTACGGCCAGCCCGGGGACGAGGCGGAAGAGGAGCACGCGGGGGACGAGGGGTACGGGGTCCACGACGGCCCCGAGGTCCACGGGGAGCGAGCGCCCGGCCGCGCCGACGTCCCCCGCCCCCGCGAGGCCCACGAGGACGAGCGCGGCTGAGCCCGGACGGCTCCGCCCACTGGCCGCCCCGGGTGAGCGCGCGGAGACTGGAAGCGATGCGCCTCACCACGGCGGCGGCCCTCGCCGCCACGACAGCGTTCGGTGCCGGTGCGGCCGCGGTGGCGGCCGGGCGGCACGTCTCCGAGCTTGCCCTGAGGCCGAGCGCGAGCGGCGTCGACCCGGACCCGCTCACCGTCCACGCCGTGACCGGGCAGGACATCACCCTCACCCGGACCCTGGGCACTGTACGGCGCGGAGTGCACGGCCTGATCGCCGCAGGGGTGCACGTCACGGTCGGCGAGGTGCTGTCGACGGCCCCGGACTCCGTGACGCGTCGCCTGGTGCGGATCAACCGCGGCGGCGTCGCGCCGGGCGACACGCTGCGACTCACCCCGCAGGTGCACACAGGCACCCCTGGCTCGGCCCTCGGCCTGGAGTACCGGGACGCCGAGATCCCCGCCGAACTCGGCCTGCTGCCGGCCTGGTTCGTGCCCGGCGCCCGCGACACCTGGGTCGTGCTCGCACACGGCCTCGGCACCTCCCGCGAACTCGGCATGAACCTCATGGCGTTCCTGGCCAAACTGCGGCTGCCCGTCCTGGCGTTCTCCTACCGCAACGACGCCGGCGCGCCCCCCTCCTGGGACGGCATCGGCCACCTCGGCGACTCCGAATGGCGCGACCTCGACGCGGCCATGCGCTACGCGGTCCGGCACGGCGCGCGCCGGCTGGTGCTGCACGGCTGGTCCACCGGCGCGACGATGGCGCTCCGGGCGACCAGCCACTCCCCGCTGCGGGCCCTGGTGTCCGGGATGGTCCTGGACTCCCCGGTGCTCGACTGGCAGGACACGGTCCGCGCCGCTGCTGCCGCCCGGGGCGCGCCGCGGGCGCTGCTGCCGCTGGGCGTGCGCGCCACCGAGGGCCGCACCGGCCTGCACGCGGAGCGGATCGCCGAGGCCGCCCACCCGGAGCGGCTGGACGTCCCGGCGCTCGTCTTCCACGGGCCCGACGACACACTCGCCCCGTGGGGGCCGTCCCGCCAACTCGCCCGGCAGCGTCCGGACCTGGTCACGCTGCACGCCGTCAGCGGCGCGTCGCACGCGGCCATGTGGAACGCCAACCCCTCAACATACGAGGAGGCCCTCCGGCGCTTCCTCACGCCCCTCCTCTGAGCCCCTCCCTACGTGGTCTTAATGTCCGCACAAAAGCACATCTCTCCGGTTAATTCGGGCAGCGTCAATCACGGTACGGGGACGCTCGTTTGGGTTTCCGGGTGCTCACCCGCAAGACTGCTCCCGTGACGTCCCGTATTCCGCGAGACACTCCGCTGCGTCTTGTCCCGCGCAGGCCACTCGCCACCGCGCGCCGTGCCGGCACCACACGGCGAAGCCGCCCGCCGCGGCCGCCGGAGGGAATCCCGGCGTTGCCCGAGCTCGCCCGCAGGGCGCGCACCGAACTCTCGGACGCCGTAAGGCTGGCCCGCTGGGCCGACGCGGAGACCGGCGCCGCCGCCCCCGGGACCGCCGGGATACTGCGGGACCCCGACGTGCTGCGGGCCGTCGCCTCGCTGGGCCTGACGGAGCGGCAGGTACGCACCGCCTGGGACCGGGCCCGGCTGACCGGCCTGATCGAGCTGCACAAAGGAGGTGCCGCCCGACCCGGCTGGCGCCTGCGCGCCTGGGACCGCGACGACACCGCCGTGCTGCGCGGCTGGGTCGCGCTCTTCGACGCGTGGTCGCTGGCGCACCCGGCGGCGCTCGATCCGGAGTGCGCCGACGCCGACCCCTCGCTCGTCGCCGAGGTCGTGGAGGCCGCGCCGCAACTGCTCTCCCTGCTCCACCTCTCCTCCGGTCCGGTCGCCGTGGCCGTGCTGCTGGACCTGTTGCGGCAGCGTGTGGCCGAACTACGCGCGGAGCGCCACGAGCCCCCGGCCGACGGCGGCCGCGACGAACTGCCCGCGCTGCTGGACTGGACGCTGGACGCGCTCGCCCGTGTCGGCGCCCTCAGGCCCCGCGACCCGGCCCGCCCCGGCGAGGTCACCATCACCGCGCTCGGCAGCTGGGCGGTGTGGGTGAAGCTGGAGCAGATCTGCGTCGCCGCGCAGGGCCCCGCCGGGCACTTCGAGCACTCCGCCGAGGAGATGCTCAAGGCGTGCATCGGGATGGCGCCCGGCGCCGCCCGCGACGAGTACAAGGCCTGGCTTGCGGCCCGCCCGGTGGCCCAGGCGGTGGGCGAGTTCCTGGACGTGGCGCGCGGCGACGACGCCCTGCTGCGCGCCCTGGCCTTCGAGGCGCTGCGCGTCGTCGGCGGCCCCGCGGAGCCGTCCGTCCGCCATGTGGTCGACGAGGCCGGTCTGCGGCCCTACGCGCTGCTCTGGCTCGCCGAGCACGAGGGAGCGGACCCGGAGGACGTCGCCGCGCTGCTCACCCGTGAGGAGTCCACCTGGCTCTGGGTGGACACCGCCGCGGCCGTGGCCGACCACGGCGAGAGCCACCTGCTGGTGAGCCATCTCGAGACGGCCGTCCAGGGCTCGGTCACCCGCCTGCTGGAGGAGCTGCGTCACGCCGGGCACCCCCGCACCGTCCAGGTGCTGGTCGCCCTCGCCGCCGCGCACCCCGACCCCGCCCTGTCCAAGATGATCCGCCGGGCCGCCTTCCAGGTGCACACCGGGGGAGAGTGACGGGTAGCCGCCCCAGGGCTACTCCGGTATCCGCGGCACATAGGTGCCGAAGGACCAGAGGTTGCCCTCCGGGTCGCGGGCCGTGTAGTCCCGCGACCCGTAGTCCTGGTCGGTGAGCGGCAGCACGACCTCCGCCCCGGCGGCGACGGCGCGCTCGTGGTGGGCGTCGGTGTCCTGCACGGCCACGTACACCGATGCGGCGCCCAGGTCCGAGGCGATCCGGCTGAACGCGGTGCCCGACCGCTCGCTGCCGAGCATCACCACGCCGTTGCCGTACGCCAGTTCCGCGTGCTCCACCACGCCGTTCTCGTCCTCGTACACCGCGACCTCGGTGAAGCCGAAGGCCTCCTTGATGAAGGCGACGGCGGCCTTCGCGTCCTTGTAGCGCAGCGTCGGACAGACGGTGGGCGCGGTTGCCTCGGCGGCCATGACGATCACTCTCCCCTTCCGGACCTGACGTCCTGTGTGACGTGGATCCCAGTCTGGCAGGGGGGTCCGACAATGGCCCTGCGCGCGGACATTCCACCCGGTCAGCGCTGGAAGGTGTCGCAGTGGCCGGGGTCACCGGTGTCCAGCCCGGTCGTGAACCACTGCTGGCGCTGCGCCGACGAGCCGTGGGTCCAGGACTCCGGGGTCACCCTGCCCTGCGTCCGGGACTGGATCGCGTCGTCGCCGACCGCCGCGGCCGCGTCCAGCCCCCGGCGGATGTCCTCCTCGTCGAGCGCGCTGATCATCGGGCTGCCCGTGTCCTCGTCCAGGGTGCGTGTGGCGTTGTGCGCCCACACGCCCGCGTAGCAGTCGGCCTGCAGCTCCACGCGCACCGAGTTGCTGCTCGGACCGGTGAGCCGGTCCTGCGCCTTGCCCAGCGTCCCCACGAGGTCCTGCACGTGGTGCCCGTACTCGTGGGCGACGACGTAGCTCTCGGCGAACGGGCCGCCCTCCGCGCCGAAGCGGCTGCTCAGGGTCGAGAAGAAGTCCAGGTCCAGATAGACCTTGCGGTCCACGGGGCAGTAGAAGGGCCCCGACGCGGGGTCCGCGACCCCGCACCCGGTGCGGAGGGGCTGGTCGAAGAAGACGGTGGGAGCGGGCTCGTAGGTCATGCCGCGCTTGCGGAACTCCGACGCCCAGTACGCCTGCACGTTGTTGATCACCGCGACCATGCGGCACTCCTGGCGGGCGTTGGCGTCCGCACCGGTGCGGCAGCCGGCTGCGAGGTCCGAGCCCGACGTGGTGCCCGGGGCCCGGCCCGGCGGATCGGAGGAGAGCCCCAGCTGGTCGGGGCTGATGCCGAAGATCAGCCCGATCACCACGACGATCAGCCCGGCGAGACCACCACCCACCATCTTGCCCCGCGGCCTGCCGCCGAGTCGTCCGCCGCTTCGCCGGTCCTCCACCTGGGAGGTGTCGAGCGATGCGTCGTCGTCGAACTGCATACCTCCGATTATCGGCTGTTTCGTCCCGCCCGGCCCGTCGCGGCCGCCGTCGAAGCCGCCGTCGTGACCGGCCGGGCGGACCCGCCCCGGCCCCGCCCGAAAACCGCTTGCCGGGCACCCGTGCCGCCCCCGGTAGACTGGAGGCATGGCAGTGATCCTCACGCATTAGACGGCGTCCGACCGCGACCATCGCGAATCCACGCCCGACTGCCGTCCGACACTCCCAGGAGCTTCTTCCCGTGATTACTGCCACCGGCGTCGAGCTGCGCGCCGGAGCCCGCGTCCTCATCGAGTCCGCCTCCTTCCGCATCGCCCGCGGCGACCGCGTCGGCCTGGTCGGCCGCAACGGCGCCGGCAAGACCACCCTGACCAAGGTGCTCGCGGGCGAGGGCCTGCCCGCCGCCGGCACCGTGACGCGCTCCGGTGAGGTCGGTTATCTGCCCCAGGACCCGCGTACCGGCGACCTCGACGTCCTGGCCCGCGACCGCATCCTGTCCGCCCGCGGCCTGGACACCGTCCTGCGCAAGATGCGCGAGAACGAGGACCGGATGGCCAACGGCAAGGGCGCCACCCGCGACAACGCGATGAAGAAGTACGCCCGCCTGGAGACCGAGTTCCTCACCAAGGGCGGTTACGCCGCCGAGGCCGAGGCCGCCACCATCGCCGCCGCCCTGGGCCTGCCGGACCGCGTGCTCGCCCAGCCGCTGTACACCCTCTCCGGTGGTCAGCGCCGCCGCGTCGAGCTGGCGCGCATCCTCTTCTCGGACGCCGACACCCTGCTGCTGGACGAGCCGACCAACCACCTCGACGCCGACTCCATTGTGTGGCTGCGGGACTTCCTCAAGACCTACCGCGGCGGCTTCATCGTCATCTCCCACGACATCAACCTGGTCGAGACGGTCGTCAACAAGGTCTTCTACCTGGACGCCAACCGCTCCCAGATCGACGTCTACAACATGGGCTGGAAGCAGTACCTCACCCAGCGCGAGGCCGACGAGAAGCGCCGCAAGCGCGAGCGCGCCAACGCCGAGAAGAAGGCCGCGACCCTCAACGCCCAGGCCGACAAGATGCGCGCCAAGGCCACCAAGACCGTCGCCGCCCAGAACATGGCCCGCCGCGCCGACAAGCTGCTGTCCGGGCTGGAGGCGGTGCGGCAGTCCGACAAGGTCGCCAAGCTGCGCTTCCCGGACCCCGCGCCCTGCGGCAAGACCCCGCTGACGGCCGAGGGGCTGTCGAAGTCGTACGGCTCGCTGGAGATCTTCACCGACGTCGACCTGGCCATCGACAGGGGCTCCCGGGTCGTCATCCTGGGCCTCAACGGCGCCGGCAAGACCACCCTGCTGCGGCTGCTGGCGGGGGTGGAGCAGCCGGACACCGGCGAGGTCGTCCCGGGCCACGGCCTCAAGCTCGGCTACTACGCCCAGGAGCACGAGACCCTCGACGCCGACCGGACGGTCCTGGAGAACATGCGCTCGGCGGCGCCGGACATGGACCTGGTCGCCATCCGCAAGATCCTCGGCTCGTTCCTCTTCTCCGGCGACGACGTCGACAAGCCCGCCGGCGTGCTCTCCGGCGGTGAGAAGACCCGGCTCGCGCTGGCCACCCTGGTCGTCTCCAGCGCCAATGTGCTGCTGCTCGACGAGCCCACCAACAACCTCGACCCGGCCAGCCGCGAGGAGATCCTCGGCGCGCTGCGCACCTTCTCGGGCGCTGTCGTCCTCGTCACCCACGACGAGGGCGCGGTGGAGGCGCTGCAGCCCGAGCGGATCATCCTGCTGCCCGACGGCGTCGAGGACCTGTGGGGCCAGGACTACGCCGACCTCGTCGCGCTCGCCTGATCCTTCCGGGGCCCGCGGCCGATCATCCGTGTGGATCACTCCACTGGATCATTCGGCCGACGGGTGATCCTTCATCTGTGTGAGACCGGCTCGTACTCCGGCGCGGGAACGTGCGAAATACCGGACGTACGGATGGATCAGCCGCGTCACATGGGGAAACTCCTTACCGGCCCAGGTGACCTGCCCTTTCTCCGCCGCGCTCCGGAGGGAGCCGGGGAAGGCTGTGCGGAATGCCGGATTCCACCCGTCCGGCGCCGGGTGTTCGCGTCAACCGGGCGCCAAATGTTGTCGCACGGACCTTGCCGAATGGGTGGCCAGGAAGTCTCCTAGGGGTGATCATGAGAGTCACAGAGCGCACTTCCCTAGAGGAGGCACGGGTGGCCGAGACTCTGAAGAAGGGCAGCCGGGTGACCGGCGCCGCGCGCGAGAAGCTCGCGGCAGACCTCAAGAAGAAGTACGACGGTGGAGCAAGCATCCGGGCGCTGGCCGAGGAGACCGGCCGCTCGTACGGCTTCGTCCACCGGATGCTCAGTGAGTCCGGCGTGACCCTGCGCGGTCGCGGCGGAGCGACACGGGGCAAGAAGGTTTCCACGGCCTGACACACGGCCTGACACACGGCCGGGCACCCTGCGTGGCGGCCCGGTGGCGTGGCGGGACCACCCGGTCGCGGGGACGGCCGACCGGGTGGTTACTCTTCGGTAATCCAGACTGCGGATCGCCAGGAGGTGCCCGATGTCCGACCCCACTGTGCTGCTGGAACGCGACGGCGTCCGACTCGTGACGGAGGATTCCGTCGCCACCGTCACGCTGTGCAACGCGGTCAAGCGCAACGCCCAGTCGCCCGCCCTGTGGCGGGCGCTGGTCGAGGCCAGCCGGCTGCTCCCGGGCAGCGTTCGGGTCGTCGTGCTCCGCGCGGAGGGCGTTTCCTTCTCCGCGGGGCTGGACCGGCAGGCCTTCACGCCCGAGGGATTCGACGGCGAGCCGTCGTTCGTCGATCTCGCGCGGGCTCCCGAGGGCGAACTCGACGCGACGATCGCCGAGTACCAGGCGGCGTTCACCTGGTGGCGGCGGAACGACGTCGTCACCATCGCCGCCGTGCAGGGGCACGCCATCGGGGCGGGCTTCCAGTTGGCCCTCGCCTGCGACCTGCGCGTCGTCGCCGACGACGTGCAGTTCGCCATGCGCGAGACCAGCCTGGGCCTGGTCCCCGACCTCGCCGGCACCAAGCCGCTGACCGAACTGGTCGGCTACGCCCGGGCGCTGGAGATCTGCGCCACGGGCCGCTTCGTCGACGCGGAGGAGGCCTGCGCCGTCGGCCTGGCCAACGTCGCCGTCCCGGCGGCCGAACTGGACGCCACTGTCAAGGACCTGGCGGGCGCTCTGCTGGCCGCGCCGCGCGACGCGGTGATCGAGACGAAGGCCCTGCTGCGCGAGGCCCCGGGCCGTACGTACGAGGAGCAGCGCGTGGCCGAGCGCGCCGCGCAGGGCCGCCGGCTGCGGGACCTGGCGGGCGTGGGGGAGTAGCGGCGGCGCCGGGCCCCTGGTCCATGGCCTCAGTGCCCGGCGATGTCGGTGACCACGACGGTCGTGACGTCCTGCGTCACGGCCGTCACCGCCATGGCCACGGCCCGTCCGACGTCCAGGGCGCGGTGGCCGGCGTCCACGGCGATCTGCACCCGGAACGGATGGCGCTGTCCGCCGAGCCGGGAGGTCAGCCCGGCTACCCCGGGCACCGCCGCCGCGGCGCGGCCCGCGGTGGTGGTGGTCCGTCCGCCCTCCGGCGGGTCGACGGGCTCGGTGGTGAGCGCCACCCGGGCGCCGCCCTCCTCCAGCAGTCCGGTGACGGTCAGGTCGACCGCCTCCGTCTCCAGACCCACGTCCTCGGTGGCCGCACGCCACAGCGCGTCGCGCAGCCGTCCGGCCGAGTCGGGCAACGGGCGTTCCGGGGTGGCCTCGAAGCCCGCCTCCACGCGCAGCGGCCGCCTGGGCAGCGCCCCGGACGGCGCCGACTCCGGCAGCAGCCCGGCCGCGTCACCCGGCTCGCCGCCCGAGCCGTCCGAGCCGCCCGGACCATCCGGCCCATCCGCTCCGCCGGGCCCGTCCGCCGTGCCGATACGCAGCGCGCCCAGGCGGATCCCGGGCACCGCGCCGGCCGCCGCGCGCAGTACGCCGGCCGCCGCCCGCTCGGTGACCCACACCGTGTCCCCGGGCCCGCCGAGCGGGAGCACCCGGCCCAGCCCGAGTTGCCGGCGCACCGCTCGAGCCAGCCGGTCCGCGGTCATCGGCCGTCGCCTCCCTCCGGCGCGCGCGTCCGCGCGCGCCGCCATCGTGGCCCTGATCGCTGCATCCTCACGGCGCGACGGGGCATGCCCACATAGTGTGGTGCACGGAGCAGCCCGTACCGCTCCCGCCGTCGGAAACCCGAAGGGACGAGGTGCGATGACCGAGACCGCTCAGCAGCCGGAGGAGCGGGGCCGGACCCTGGAGAAGGGGACCAGCCCGGCCGGCAACGGCACGGCAGGTCGGCGGGCGCCCCTGGGCGATCCCGCGACGCGCGGGCGGACCACCATCGCGGACGGCGTGGTCGAGAAGATCGCCGGGCTCGCGGCCCGCGACGTGGAGGGCGTGCACGCCCTCGGCTCCGGTGTCTCGCGCGGCTTCGGCGCGGTCCGCGACCGGGTGCCCGGCGGCAGGTCGGTGACCCGGGGGGTGCGGGCCGAGGTGGGCGAGGTGCAGGCGGCGCTCGACCTGGACATCGTGGTGGACTACGGGGTCTCGATCGTGGCGGTCGCCCACGGGGTGCGCGAGAACGTCATCGCGGCCGTGGAGCGGATGACCGGGCTCGAGGTCATCGAGGTCAACATCGCGGTGGGCGACGTCAAGCTCCCCGACGACACGGACGACGACGACCAGGAGCAGCGGGTCCAGTGACGGGCCCCGGGAGGGAAACGGGAGCGGACGATGAGCATGGCCGTGCTCGGCTTGATCGTCGGGATGGCGCTCGGATTCGCCGGGTACTTCGGCGGGTTCGCGGCCTTCCTGCTGGTGGCGGCACTCGGCGCCGTGGGGTTCGTGGTCGGCCGGTTCCTCGACGGCGACCTGGAGCCCGGGGAGTTCTTCCGCAGTCGTGACCGGAGGCGGTGAGCCCTGCAGATGACGGCCACGGCGCCGAACTCCCCCGTCCAGCCCCTCGTCCCCACAGAGCGCGGCTCGCTCCGCCTCGCCGACCGCGTGCTGGCGAAGATCGCCTCCCAGGCGGCCCGCGAGGCCCTCGCCGACGCCCCCGGCCGGGAGTACGTGCCGCGCGGCGCGCGTCCCCAGGCGAGCGTCTCCGCCGTCCGCGAGCAGGTGTACGTCAGGCTCTCCGTCGAACTCGGCTACCCGGTGGACATCGCCGGGGTGTGCCGGTCGGTGCGCCGCCATGTCGCCTCCCGCGTCGAGGAGACGACCGGTTTCACGGTCCTCGGGGTGACCGTCGAGGTCGAACGCCTGCACTCGCGGGCCGGCCACATCGTGGAGGAGGCGAGGGTCCGGTGAGCGGACTCGGCCCGTCGCCCCTCCCGTCGCGCCCCCGTTCCCGCCCGCGGCGCTTCTGGTCCCCGCGCCGCCTCCCCGCCGCGATCACCGCCGCCCTGCTGGCCGTCGTGGCCGGACTGCTGCTCTACGACATCGCCGCGGTACGTGCCGGCCGGCCCGGGATGGCCTGGCGCCGCGACCTCGCGGACCAACTGGCCACCCGCCCGCTGGACGACCCGTGGATCCTCGCCGTGGCCTGCGTGGCGGTCGTGCTCGGGCTGTGGCTGCTCGTCCTCGCCGTCACCCCCGGGCTCCGCGACGTGCTCGCCATGCGCGAGGGAACGGCCCCCGTACGGGCCGGGCTCGACCGCCACGCCGCCGAACTCACCCTGCGCGACCGCGCGGTGGAGGTCTCCGGGGTGCGATCGGCGCGCGTCACCGTCACCCGCCGCACCGCCACGGTGCGCGCCGTGGTCGCCTTCCGGGAGACGGAGGCGGTCCGCGCCGATCTCGCCGCCGCCCTGGCCGAGGCCATGGAACAGCTGGGCCTGGCCCGGCCGCTGGGCCTCGCGCTGCACGTCCGCCGTATGGGAGAGGGGTGAGGCGCGGTGCGCGCCACCGTCAATCGCGTCGTCCTCGTGCTCACCGGGCTGGTCCTGGTGCTGGCCGGCGCCGTCGTGCTGTGCTCCGCGACGGGTCTGCTGCACCACCCGTACACCGGCCGGGACGACGTGCTGCTCAGTGCGGGCGACCGGACCCGTTACGAGGACACCTCCTGGTGGTGGCCCGTCGTGACCGGCGTGCTGACCCTGGTCGTGCTGTGCGCCCTGTGGTGGCTGCTCGCCCAGGTGCGCGACCGCAGGCTGCGCCGGCTCGCGGTGGACGCCGACGACGACGGCACGGCGCTGCTGCGCGGCCGCGCCCTGGAGGAGATCATCGCCGCCGACGCCGAGCAACTGCACGGCGTCGACCACGCCACCACCGCGATCATGGGCACGCCCACCGCGCCCCGTGCCCGGCTGCAGCTCGCCCTGTCGCCGAACGCCGTCCCCGGCGACGTCCTCGCCGAACTCGACTCCGCGGTCCTGGACCGCGCCCGTGTCAGCACCGGCCTGCCCCTGCTCCCCGCCGAGGCCCGGCTGCGCGCCGTCAGCCACCGCGCGGCCCGCGTCAGCTGACCGCGCCGGGGCCGGACCTCCTCGGCGACCGGGTCCCGAGGGGGGATGGGAGGATCTAGAAGCCGCGGCGCGCCCCGCCGTCCACCGGAAGCATGATCCCCGTCAGATAGGACGCCGCGGGTGACATCAGGAAGGCGGCGGCGCGGCCGAACTCCTCCGGGGTGCCGTAGCGGCGCAGCGGGATGCGCTCGCTGAGGCGGGCGCGGGCGGCCTCCGCGTCGCCGGTGAGGGCGTCGAGCTCACGGACGCGGTCGGTGTCGATCCGGGAGGGCAGCAGCCCCACCACGCGGATGCCGCGCGGCCCCAGCTCGTCGGCCAGGCTCTTGGCGTAGCCCGCCAGGCCCGGCCGCAGGCCGTTGGAGACCACGAGCCCGGGGATCGGTTCGTGCACCGAGCCGGAGAGCACGAAGCCGATGACGCCGCCCTCGCCGAGTTCGTCGGCGGCCGCCCGGGACAGTCGTACGGCCCCGAGGAAGACGGACTCGAACGCGTCCCGCCACTGGTCGTCGCCGATGACGTCGGTGCCGCCCGCCGGCGGGCCGCCCACGCTGGCGAGGAGGCCGTCGAGCCTGCCGTACGCCCGGCGGGCGGCGGCGATCAGCCGCTCCGGAGCCTGCGGTTCGGCGTTGTCGGCGACGACGCCGGTGGCCCGCTCGGCGCCGCCCAGCGCCGCGACGGCGGCGGCGACCGACTCCTTGCGGCGGCCGCCGACGACCACCCGTGCGCCGTCGGCCACCAGTTCCCGCGCGGCGGCGAAGCCCAGCCCGCGGGTCGCGCCCGTGACGACGTACACCCTGTCCCGCAGCCCGAGATCCATGGCCTTATCGTGCCCGATCGCGGCCGGAGAGCGTGAGCGCGGTGTTGACGAGTCCGATGTGGCTGAACGCCTGAGGGAAGTTGCCCAGTTGGCGCCGCTCGACCGGGTCCCACTCCTCCGCCAGCAGACCGACGTCGTTGCGCAGGCCCAGCAGCCGTTCGAACAGGACGCGTGCCTCGTCGGTGCGGCCGATGCGGTGCAGCGCGTCGGCGAGCCAGAACGAGCAGGCCAGGAAGGCGCCTTCACCGCCGGGCAGCCCGTCCACGCTGCTGTCCTCCAGGGTGTAGCGGCGGACGAAGCCGCCGTGGTCCAGTTCGCGGCGCACCGCGTCCACCGTGCCGACCACCCGGCTGTCGGTGACGGGCAGGAAGCCCACCTGCGGGATGAGCAGGGTCGCCGCGTCCAGTTCCTTGGAGCCGTAGTACTGCGTGAAGGTGTTGCGCTCCCGGTCGAAGCCCTTGCGGCACACCTCTCGGTGCACCTCGCTGCGCATCGCCCGCCAGGAGTCCGCGTCGCCGGACAGGTGCGGCAGGCCCTCCAGGGTGCGCACCGCCCGGTCGGCGGCCGCCCAGGCCATCACCTTGGAGTGCACGAAGTGCTGCCGGTCACCGCGCACCTCCCACAGGCCCTCGTCGGGCTCGCGCCACTTGGTCTCCAGGAAGTCCATCAGTGTGCGCTGCACCGCCCAGGCGTGCGGTTCGTCGCGCAGCCCGAAGCCGCGGGCCAGGAACAGCGAGTCGAGGACCTCGCCGTAGACGTCGAGCTGGAGCTGCTTGGCGGCGGCGTTGCCGGTCCGCACCGGCAGGGACGCCTCGTACCCGGCCAGCCAGTCCAGCTCCTCCTCGGGCAGCCGGCGCTCGCCCGCCAGCCCGTACATGATCTGGAGGTCGGCCGGGTCGCCGGCGACGGCGCGCAGCAGCCAGTCGCGCCAGTGGTAGGCCTCCTTGAGGTAGCCGGTCTCGACCAGCACGTTCAGGGTGAGCGTCGCGTCGCGGAGCCAGCAGAAGCGGTAGTCCCAGTTCCGCACCCCGCGGATCTCCTCCGGCAGCGAGGAGGTGGCGGCCGCGACGATGCCGCCGCTGGGCGCGTACGTGAGCGCCTTGAGGGTGATCAGCGAGCGCAGCACCTCGTCCCGCCAGGGACCGTCGTAGCGGCACTTGGCCGACCACGACTCCCAGTCCGCGCAGCTCTGCTCCAGTGCCCGGAAGGGGTCGATCAGGCGTGGCCGGCTCTCGTGGGAGGGGTGCCAGGTCAGGACGAAGGCGATCCGCTCGCCCTCGGCGACGGCGAAGTCCGCGTGGGTCGCGAGGTTCTTGCCGTACATGGGCACCTGGGGTACGGAGCGCAGCCACACCGAGTCCGGCCCCGCGATCGCGACGCGGTGGCCGTCGGTACGGCGCATCCACGGGACGACCCGCCCGTAGTCGAAGCGCAGCCGCAGCTCGCCGGCCATCGCCACGCGCCCGCTTACGCCCTCGACGATGCGCACGACGTCCGGCGCGCGATCGCGCTGCGGCATGAAGTCGATCACCTTGACGGTGCCGTCGCGGGTCTCCCACACGCTCTCCAGCACCAGCGTGCCGTCGCGGTACGAGCGGTGCGTGCAGGGCTCCCCGTGCCAGGCCGCTTCCGGGGCGATCCGCCAGTTGCCGTTGTCCTCGTCGCCCAGCAGCGCGGCGAAGCAGGCGGAGGAGTCGAAGCGCGGCAGGCAGAGCCAGTCGATGGAGCCGCTCTTGGAGACCAGCGCGACGGTCTGCAGGTCGCCGATGATCGCGTAGTCCTCGATCAGTGCCGCCACGGTCGGCCTCCGTCTCTCCCTCTTACGAGGGTCCCTGCTCTACGAGGGTGCCCCCGGCGCTAGGGCGACGCGACCGCAGCGGCGACCGGCTCGGCCGTACCGCCCGCCTCCCGCGCCGCCGCGTCGCGGGCGGCGAGCCGCTCCCGACGCTCCCGGCGGACGAGGATGACCCAGCCGACCGGCACCATGGCGGTGAAGAGCCACCACTGGATCGCGTACCCCATATGCATGCCGATGCTGCTGTGGTCGGGGTCCGGGATCAGCTCGGGCTGCCGCCCGGAGGGCTTGGGGGAGGTCGTCTCCAGCTCGATGTAACCGCCGACCGGCCGCTCCGCCGCGGGCAGGTCCTCGGCCACCAGGGCGCTGTTGATCAGCATGATCATGCGGTCGGGCAGCCCGCCCTTGTTCCGGATGCCGGTCGCCGCCGTCGTCTCGTCCGGGCGCAGCCGTCCGGTGACGGTGACGTCGCCGGACGGGGCCGCGGGGACCTTCGGGAGCTTCGTCAGATCGGTACCGGCAGGGATCCAGCCCCGGTTGACCAGCACCGACCGCCCGTCGGCCAGGACCAGCGGGGTGATCACGTGGTAGCCGATGCTGTCGCCGTCGGCGGCGGTGCGCTGGCGGGCGACGACCTCGTGGGCGGTGTCGTAGCGCCCGGTCGCGGTGACGGTGCGGTAGACCTCCCGCTTCGGCACGGCCGCGCCGGGGGCGGTCAGCGACTCCACCGGGGCGGGCTTCGCCCCGAGGTTGTCCGCGATCAGGTGGTTGCTGGCCACCCGGCGCTCGTGGCGGTGCATCTGCCAGAAGCCCAGCTCGACCATGGCGGGCATCAGGAGCAGTGCGATGAGGGTGAGGATCACCCACTGCCGGGACAACAGGAAGCGGTACACCCCACGACCGTACAACTCGGTCGCGGGGCGCTCCGCGGAGGGGTCGGGCGGCGCCGCCGCGCACCCGCCGGGATCAGCGCCCGCCGGGGGTCAGCCGCTGCCGGGCAGCGAGCCGACCCGGTCGATGATGCCGCTGCGGCCCTCGGCCTTCGAGCAGTGGCCGCCGCAGTACCAGTGGCCGTCGACCTCGACCCCGTGGCCGACGATCCGTACCCGGCAGTGCTCGCAGATCGGGGCCATCCGGTGGATGGCGCACTCGAAGCTGTCGAAGACGTGCACGGCCCCCTGGGCGTGCACTTCGAAGCTCATCACATAGTCGTTTCCGCATACTTCGCATCGGGCCATGAGGCCCAGGGTGCGGTCCGGGCCCCGGCGCGGCAATCGGTGACCGGGTGCGTCGCGGGCGCACCACTCGAACGGCGGTGTCAGCCGTGCACGTCGGGCGCGGGGGCGACGTCGCCCAGCAGGTCGGCGAAGCGGCGCTCGCCGACCACCGGGGTGCCGAGCTGCCGGGCCCGTACGGTCTTCGTGGTGAGCGAGTCCGGGTCGTTCGTCACCAGGAGGCTGGTCAGCCGGCTCACCGAGGACGACACGTGCAGACCCGCCTCGGTGGCGCGGTCCTCCAGCAGTTCGCGGTCGATGCTCGTGTCGCCCGAAAAGGCGACCCGCATTCCCTGGACCAGTGGCCCCCCGGACTCCAGCCGCCCCGGGTTGGGGTAGGGGCAGGGCGGCCGCCTCCGCGCGGGCCGCCAGCTCATCGGCCGGTAGGTGCTGCGGTAGCCCGCGGAGGCCGACTGCCCGGGCACGGCCGTGTCGATCCACTCCGTCAGCGGACGGCAGGCGTGCAGCGGCAGCCGGAGTCCGCCCGCCGCGGCCTGCCGCAGGCTGGGACGGAACACCTCCGCCAGCACGCGGGCGTCGTCCAGGGCGTGGTGGGCGCGCTGCTGGACCACGCCGAAGTGCGCTGCCAGGGACTCCAGCTTGTGGTTGGCCAGCGGCAGCGCCAGCGCCTTGGAGAGCACGATGGTGCACAGCCGGTGCTCCACGGGCGCCACGGTGCCGGCCCGCGCGAACTCCCGGGCCAGCATGGACCAGTCGAAGACCGCGTTGTGGGCGACGAACACCCGGCCCGACAGCCGGCCCGCCAGCTCTGCGGCGACCTCGCCGAAGAGCGGGGCGTCCGCCAGCATGTCCGAGGTGAGGCCGTGGATCCACACCGGGCCGGGGTCCCGCTGCGGGTTGACGGGGGTGTACCAGTGGTCCTGCACCTCGCCGCGCGCGTCCAGCCGGTAGACGGCCGCGGACACTATCCGGTCGTCGCGGCCGAGGCCCGTGGTCTCGACGTCCACGACGGCGTATCCGTCGGGGTAGGCCTCTGGCCACGACGGTTGCGGAAGCTGGGGCGCGTGCATGGAGGAACACAATACGGGCGGCCACCGACAGTCCGCGCCGCCACCCGCCCCTGGCGCACCGTCGGATGCCCCCGTGGGCGGTCCGTCCGGGGGCGCCGCGGCGGGCGTGTGACGCTTCGGTCCGGCCGGTCAACCACCCGCCGTACGGCTCCGGTCGGGCTCGCGCACCGCCGCGGCTGCCGCCCCGGCGGACCTCCTCGGATACCCCCGGGTAGAACCGATCGGTAACGACCTCTGGCCGTGGCCGCCAGGCGCCCTTAAGGTGCGCGCATGCCGCAACTGCCCGATGCCGTGATGTGGTCCATACCCGCGTTCGTGCTGCTCACCGTCGTGGAGCTGATCAGCTACCGGATCCATCCCGACGAGGACGCCGCCGGGTACGCCGCCAAGGACACCGCGACGAGCCTGTCGATGGGACTCGGCAGCCTGTTCTTCGACTTCCTCTGGAAGATCCCGATCGTCGTGGTCTACACCGCCGTGTACGAGTTCACCCCGCTCCGGGTGCCCGTGGACTGGTGGACGATCCCGCTGATGCTGCTCGCGCAGGACTTCTTCTACTACTGGCAGCACCGCGGTCACCATGTGATCCGCATCCTCTGGGCGAGCCACGTGGTGCACCACTCCAGCCGGAAGTTCAACCTCTCCACCGCGCTGCGCCAGCCCTGGACCGGCATGACGTCATGGGTGTTCTACCTGCCGGTGATCGCCTGCGGGGTGCACCCTGCGGCACTGGCGTTCTGTTCCTCGCTCAGCCTGGTCTACCAGTTCTGGATCCACACCGAGCGCATCGACAGGATGCCCCGCCCGGTCGAGTTCGTCCTCAACACCCCCTCGCACCACCGCGTGCACCACGCCTCGCAGGGCGGCTACCTGGACCGCAACTTCGGCGGCATCCTGATCGTCTGGGACCGGCTGTTCGGTTCCTTCGCCGCGGAGGGCGAGCGGCCGGTGTTCGGGCTCACCAAGAACATCACCACGTTCAACCCGCTGCGGGTGGCCACCCACGAGTACGCCGCCATCGCCCGTGACCTCGCCGCGGCCCGCACCTGGCGCGACCGCGCGGGCCACGTCCTGCGCGGTCCCGGCTGGCGGCCGCGGGGCGAGGAGCCCGCGGCGTGACGCGCGAGCGCGCCGCCCGCGCGGCGACGGCGGCCTTCGCGGTGGTGGCCGCGGCCCACCTGGCGGCGCAGCTCGCGGGGTCCGCGACGGCCGGCCACCTCACCAAGCCCGTCCTGGTGCCGCTGCTCGCGGCCTGCGCGGTGCTGCGCGGCGGCCCCCGGCTGCTGGTGGCCGCGCTGCTGTGCGGCTGGGCGGGGGACGTGCTGCTGCAGTTCGACGGGGACACGTCCTTCCTCCTCGGGATGGGCGCGTTCGCGGCCGGGCACGTCTGCTACCTCACACTTTTCACCGCCGGCGGGGCCTTCGCCGACCGGCGGCGCGCGGCCCGCACGGCGGCCGGCTACGCGGTCGTGTGGCTCGCCGCGCTCGTGGTGGTGTGGCCGGGTCTGCCCTCCGGGCTGCGCGTGCCGGTCGCCGCGTACAGCCTGCTGCTGACGGCGATGGCGGCCGGCGCGGCGGCGCTCGGCCCGCGGGCGACGGCGGTGGGCGGGGCGCTCTTCCTGCTCTCCGACACCCTGCTCGCGACCCGGCTCGCCGACCTCCCGCAGCTCCCGGCGGCCGACTTCTGGATCATGCTCGGCTACCTCGCCGCGCAGTTCCTGCTCTCCACCGGCCGGTACGGTGGTACGACCCCGTTCGAACAACCGCCGAGGACGACTTCGTATGCGCGCCACCGTGATCCACGCCCCCCACGACATCCGGGTGGAGGAGGTGCCGGACCCGGTGGTGCGGCGGCCCACCGACGCGGTGGTGCGCGTGGTGCTGGCCTGTATCTGCGGCAGCGACCTGTGGGCGTACCGCGGCGAGTCGGCCCGTGAGCCGGGACAGCGCATCGGGCACGAGTTCCTCGGCGTCGTCGAGGAGACCGGCTCCCAGGTGTCCGGGCTCAGGCCCGGCGACCTGGTCGTCTCCCCCTTCGTGTGGTCCGACGGCACGTGCGACTACTGCGCGGAGGGCCTGACGACCTCCTGTCCGGCCGGCGGTTTCTGGGGCCAGGTCGGCTCCGACGGCGGCCAGGGCGAGGCCGTACGCGTCCCGTTCGCGGACGCCACCCTGGTGCGGCTGCCCGCCGAGGCGCTGTCCGACGACCGCCTGCTGGCGAGTCTGCTCACCCTCTCCGACGTGCTGGGCACCGGCCACCACGCGGCCGTCGGCGCCGGTGTGCGGCCCGGGGCCACCGTCGCGGTCGTGGGGGACGGCGCGGTCGGCCTGTGCGGGGTGCTCGCCGCGCGGCGGCTCGGCGCGGAGCGGATCATCGCCCTCGGCCGGCACGAGGCCCGCACCGCCATCGCCCGTGCCTTCGGTGCCACCGACGTCGTCGCCGAGCGCGGCGAGGCGGCCGTCGAGGCCGTCCGCGAACTGACCGGCGGCCACGGCGCCCACGCGGTCATCGAGGCCGTCGGCACCGAGCAGTCGATGCGTACCGCGGTCGCCGTCACGCGCGACGGCGGTACCGTCGGCTACGTCGGCGTCCCGCACGGCAGCGCCACCGGCCTCGACCTGAGCGACATGTTCGACCGCAACGTCTCCCTGCGCGGCGGCGTCGCCCCGGTGCGCACCTACATCCCCGAACTGCTCCCGGACATCCTCGACGGGACGATCGACCCCTCCCCGGTCTTCGACCTCACCGTCGGCCTGGACGGCGTCCCGGGCGGCTACAAGGCGATGGACGAGCGCATCGCGCTGAAGGTCCTCGTCAAGGCCTGACCCCGTCCGGACGGACAGCGGCCCGGACAGCGGCTCAAACAGATGGAACGCCCGGCGGGATGTCCCGCCGGGCGTTCCATCTGTCACGCGGGGCACGTCACTTGGTGACGGCGTCCAGGGCGTCGACGATGCCGTGGCCGTAGAAGCTGGTCACGTGCCGTCCCGTGATGCAGGTGGCGTCCTGCACACCGTTGCCGTCCGGGTCGTACAGACCCGTCGGGCAACGCGGGTCGTCGGCCTGGGCCTTGAGCATCCCCTGCAGCTGCTGCGGGGAGGCGTGCGGGTGGCGGCTCTTGATGAGCGCGGCGACGGCGGCCACGTGCGGACTGGCCATCGACGTGCCCTGCAGGTAGCCGTAGGTGTTGCCGGGCAGCGTCGACAGGATGCGCCCGTTGGCCGAGGGGGTGGCGGGGATCTGGTAGCGGTCGCCGCCCGGGCCCGCGACGTCGACGACGCCCAGACCGTAGCTGGAGTAGTACGACTTCAGCTTCTGCACACCGGTCGCGGAGACGGTGACGACGCCCGGCAGCTGCGTCGGGAGGTCCCAGCAGACGTGCGGGTCGATCGTCCGGGTGACCGGGGTGGTGTCGTCGGGGCTCGTCGCGTCCTCGATCGCGTGCGAGTCGAGGTCGTGGTTGGAGTTGCCCGCCGAGGCGACGTTCAGCACGCCCTTCTTGTGGGAGTACTGCGCGGCCCGGTTGACGGCGTCGACGATGGCCCGCTGGTCGGGGTCGCCGAAGCAGTTGTAGAGCCACGGGTCGATGTAGTAGCTGTTGTTGGTGATCTCGACGCCGTGGTCGGCGGCGAAGACGAAGGCGCAGACCACGCTCTCCGGGAAGAACAGCTGGGTGACGGGGTCGGCCACCTTGATGGAGGCGACCTTCACGCCCGGGGCGACACCCGCCACGCCGATCCCGTTGCGCGCCGCGGCGATCTCACCGGCGACGTGCGTGCCGTGGTAGGCCTCCGGGACATAGGGACGCCAGGCGCCCGGGCTCGTGTCGGCCTTGCCGCCCACGCAGTTGGCGGACTGCGAGGCCGAGAAGTTGGCGGTGAGGTCCGGGTGCGTGTCGTCGACGCCGGTGTCGATGACGGCGACCGTGACCTTGCGGCTGCCCGGGTTGATCCGGGCGGCCTTGTCGGCCCGGATGGCCGGCAGGTCCCACTGGTCCGGCTCCATCGGCTCCTGCCCGGCGGTGGCCGCGGCCTTCGCGCGGGCCGCGCCGGCGGCGGTGATCTCCTGCACCGCGCCCAGATCCGTCGTCGACGCCGTGGACAGCGCGGCCGTACGGGTCGCCCCGGCCGTCTGCACACCGCGCACCTTGCGCATCTCGGAGGCGAACGCGGGGTTCGCGGAGTGGACGACGATCACGCCGATCCGGTCGTAGGTGGTGACGATGTCACCACCGCTGCGGGACACGGCCCGCTCGACGGACTTGATGGTTCCCCGGTCGGTCTTGGTGTTGACCACGTACGACAGCGTCGGGCCGTCGTACGCGGCACCGCCGCCGTTCGAGGCGGATCCGGCGGTGGCGGCCGAGGCGGCGTTCGGCAGGAAGGCGAGGGCACTCGCCACCGCGAATCCGATGGGTATCGCGAAGGCGCGGCGCCGTCCGGGCAGTGGAGCCATGGGATCTCCAATCGTCCAAACACCCGTCCTGGCGGGCCGAGTTGCCCATGGACGGGTACATGACGCTGGAAGCTATCGCCGCCGTCCACGCGCTATCAATGGATTGGTAAAGAAAGCTCTGGTTCCGGTTGCCGAAGAAGAACCAGTTTTCAACTACCGCCCCCTGTCGAAGGCCGTGGTTGCGCCTCTACCATGCGCGGGTCCGATCTTTACGTGACGTAGCTCACGTCGGCGCCCCGTGCGCCCGCGCGGGTCGCGTCACCTGCTCATGCCCTCTCAAACTCCGCCCCCACAGGAGGCATCGTGGACCCCGCACGACCTTCGGCAAGCTCCGGTCCGCCGTCTGCCGACTCGTACGCCGAGGTGCAGGCGAGCGCGGAGTTCGCCCAACTGCGCCGCTCGTACCGCTCGTTCGCGTTCCCGCTCACGGTCGCGTTCATCACCTGGTACCTGCTGTACGTCCTGCTGTCGAACTACGCCGGCGGCTTCATGGACACCAAGGTCGTGGGCCACATCAATGTCGCCCTCGTCTTCGGGCTCGCGCAGTTCGCCACCACCTTCGGCATCGCCGTCTGGTACTCCCGGCACGCGAACGCCAAGCTCGACTCCCGCGCCGACGCCATCAGGGCGCGCCTGGAAGGCCCCGGCACCCGGGGCGCCGACGACACCGACGACACCGAGAGCACGGAGGCCACCGCATGACCGCGCTGCACACCACGGGAGTCCAGGTGGTCGCGGTCGGCGCGAGCGAGCACCGGCCGCTGATCATCACCCTGTTCTCGGTCTTCGTCGTCGCGACGCTCGGCATCACCGTCTGGGCGGGCCGCCAGACCAAGGACGCCACCGACTTCTACGCCGGCGGCCGCTCCTTCAGCGGCTTCCAGAACGGCTTGGCGATCTCCGGCGACTACATGTCGGCCGCGTCCTTCCTGGGTATCGCCGGCTCCATCGCCCTCGTCGGCTACGACGGCTTCCTCTACTCGATCGGCTTCCTCGTCGCCTGGCTGGTGGCGCTGCTGCTGGTCGCCGAACCGCTGCGCAACTCAGGCCGGTTCACCATGGCCGACGCCCTCGCCTTCCGGCTGCGGCAGCGCCCGGTGCGCACGGCCGCGGGCATCTCGACCATCGTCGTCAGCATCTTCTACCTGCTGGCCCAGATGGTCGGCGCGGGCGCCCTCGTGGCGCTGCTGCTCGGCATCACCGGTGAGGGGCCGCGCCGTCTGATCGTCATCCTCGTCGGCGTCGTCATGGTGCTGTACGTGACCATCGGCGGCATGAAGGGCACCACCTGGGTGCAGATGGTCAAGGCGGTGCTGCTGATCGGCGGGACCCTGCTGATCACGTTCCTGGTCTTCGCCAAGTTCAACTGGAACCTGTCCTCGCTGCTTGGCGCGGCCGCGGAGAAGAGCGGCAAGGGGGCGGCGTTCCTGGAGCCGGGCCTGAAGTACGGCGTCACGGCGACCTCGAAGATCGACTTCATCTCGCTGGGCCTGGCCCTCGTCCTCGGCACGGCCGGTCTGCCGCACATCCTGATCCGCTTCTACACGGTGCCCACCGCCCGGGCCGCCCGCACCTCGGTGAACTGGGCGATCGGCATCATCGGCTGCTTCTACCTGATGACGATCGCGCTGGGCTTCGGGGCGGCCGCGCTCCTCACCCCGGAGACGATCACCACCTCCAACGCGGCCGGCAACACGGCGGCCCCGCTGCTCGCGCAGGAGATCGGCGGCGGCGCGGGCTCCACGGGCGGCGCGATCCTGCTGGCGGTGATCTCCGCGGTGGCCTTCGCCACCATCCTGGCCGTGGTCGCGGGCCTCACCCTCGCCTCCTCGTCGTCCTTCGCGCACGACCTGTACGCCAACGTCATCCGCAAGGGCACGGCGAGCGAGAAGGAGGAGGTCGCGGCGGCGAAGATCGCCGCGGTGGCCATCGGGGCCGTGGCGATCCTGCTCGGCATCTTCGCGGGCAAGCTCAACATCGCCTTCCTGGTCGCCCTGGCCTTCGCCGTCGCGGCATCCGCGAACCTGCCGACGCTCCTCTACAGCCTGTTCTGGAAGCGCTTCAACACCACCGGGGCGCTGTGGAGCATCTACGGGGGCCTGGTCACCTCCGTGTTCCTGGTGGTCTTCTCCCCCGTGGTCTCGGGCAAGGCGACCGCGATGTTCCCCGGCGTGGACTTCCACTGGTTCCCGCTGGAGAACCCCGGGATCATCTCCATCCCCGTCGGTTTCCTGCTCGGTGTGGTGGGCACGCTCCTGTCCAAGCCGGAAGAGGACGCCGACCGCAAGTACGCGGAGCTGGAGGTCCGCTCCCTCACCGGAGCCGGAGCGCATTAAACAGACTGTTGAACGTCAGTGCCGTCCCGTAGGCTGCGAAGTAACGGGACGGCACCGACGTCCCACCGACCGGACCCTCTAAGGGAGGCGCGCCGTGCTGATCGACACCTACGGCCGGATCGCGACCGACCTCAGGGTCTCGCTCACCGACCGGTGCAATCTGCGGTGCACCTACTGCATGCCCGAGGAGGGCCTGCAGTGGCTCGGCAAGCCGGAGCTGCTCACCGACGACGAGATCGTCCGGCTCGTGCGGATCGCCGTCACCACGCTCGGCGTCAAGGACGTCCGCTTCACCGGCGGCGAGCCCCTGCTCCGCCCCGGCCTCGTCGGCATCGTCGAACGCTGCGCGGAGCTGGAGCCCCGCCCCAAGCTCTCCCTCACCACCAACGGCATAGGCCTCGCCCGTACCGCGGCCGCGCTGCGCGGGGCCGGGCTGGACCGGGTGAACGTCTCCCTGGACACCCTGCGGCCCGACGTCTTCCAGACCCTCACCCGCCGCAAGCGGCACGAGGACGTCGTCCGCGGCCTGGAGGCCGCCCATGCCGCGGGACTGACCCCGGTCAAGGTCAACACCGTCCTGATGCGCGGCATCAACGACGACGAGGCCCCCGAGCTGCTTGCCTGGGCCCTGGAGCACGACTACGAGCTGCGCTTCATCGAGCAGATGCCGCTCGACGCCCAGCACGGCTGGCAGCGCAGCGACATGGTCACCGCCCAGGAGATCCTGGAGAGCCTGCGGACCCGCTTCACCCTGACCCCCGAGACGGACGAGGCCCGCGGCCACGCCCCCGCCGAACGCTGGCTGGTGGACGGCGGCCCCGCCCGGGTCGGTGTGATCGCCTCCGTCACGCGGCCCTTCTGCCGGGCCTGCGACCGCACCCGGCTCACCGCGGACGGTCAGGTGCGCAACTGCCTGTTCGCGCGCGAGGAGAGCGATCTGCGCGGCGCGCTGCGCTCCGGCGGCTCCGACGAGGAGATCGCCGAACTCTGGCGCACCGCGATGTGGGGCAAGAAGGCCGGCTCCGGCCTGGACGACCCCACGTTCCTGCAGCCCGAGCGGCCCATGTCAGCCATCGGCGGCTGAGCTCGTCTCCCACTCATCGAAGGGCACGACGTCCTTCAGGAAACCGCGGACGCCCAGGAACGACGACAGGTGTTCGCGGTGTTCCTCGCACGCCAGCCAGGTCTTGCGGCGCTCGGGTGTGTGGATCTTCGGGTTGTTCCAGGCGAGCACCCACACGGCGGGGGCGCGGCAACCCTTGGCGGAGCAGATCGGGGATTCGTCGGTCACGAACCCCATCCAAACATGGCGACGCCGGGCAGCCACGGGGGGAGCCGCCCGGCGTCGGTCCGTCGCTCCGACGGGGGATGCGGAGCGCGTACGCAGTATGTCACGCGGCAAGGCCCCCAGTGCAGTGGATCCTCATGATTGATCTGAGGTTTTCTTGAGCTTCGGAGCGTGATCAAAGCGGGGAAAAGGTTCAGGCCTGACCGGAACGAGGCCGTCCGTCCTCTTCCCGGGTCCGCTCCGCCGGCAGCAGCGGTTCACCGGGGCCGAGCGCCGGCGGGGCCGGCGGCGCGATCCGGGCCGACGGCAGCCCCGGGGCGTTCTCCCGGCCCGCGTTGGCGATGACCACCGCGATGTACGGCAGCACCAGACCGAGCACCAGCGCGATCCAGGCCAGGGGCGTCGAGACGTTCCACAGGACGACCGCCAGGATGAACGACAGGGTGCGGACCGACATCGAGATGATGTAGCGCCGCTGCCTTCCGCGGACGTCCTCGGTGAGCCCCGCCGCGGTCCCGGTGATCCGGAAGACCTCGGTACCGCTCCGCTTCCGCATCACGTTCCACCACCTGCTCGAAGCGCCGGAAGCCACCCGGTTCCGGCACGACCCACGTTACGCCGTGGGTCCGTCGCAGTGGAGACCGGGGAGGCCGCCGGGGTGTGACAGCACCCGCCGTACGGCGTATGGCCGCCTTCCGCATGCGTCGTACCCGGGCCACGCCGAGACTGACCGCATGAACTGGTTCTGGGCGATCATCGTCGGCATCGTGCTCGGCTTCCTGGCGAAGCTGCTCCTGCCGGGGAGGCAGGACATCCCCTGGTGGCTCACCATCATCTGCGGCATCCTCGGCGCCTTCCTCGGCAACGCGGTCGCCGGATGGGTCGGTGTACGGCACACCAGCGGCGTCGACTGGATCCGCCACGTGCTGCAGATCCTGGGCGCGATCCTCGTGGTCGCCGTGATCACCCCGCTGTGGGCCTCGGTCCGCGGCAGGCGGCGCCGTACGGCCGGCTGACAGGACGCACCGGCCGCCCGCCAGGGCGCCCCGCTCAGTGGGCGTGCTGCCGCAGATGGGTCGGCGGCACCAGGTCGGTGAGCCACACTCCGTTGGCGCTCACCCGGAACACGTGGCCCGTGGCGGCCAGCCCCGCCGCGTCCACCGCCAGCACCACCGGACGGCCGTGCCGCGCACCGACGCGCACGGCCGTCTCCACGTCCGCGGACAGGTGGACGTCCTGCCGGGACATCGGCTTGAGCCCCTCGCGCAGCACGATCGGCAGGGTGGTGCTCGCCGTGCCGTGGAAGAGGACGGCCGGCGGATCCGCCGGGGACAGCCCGAGGTCGACCTCGACCGAGTGCCCCTGGCTGGCCCTGATCCGCCGCCCGTCGTCGGAAAAGGCGTACCTCTTCTTGTTGTTGGCGGCCACGACGTGATCGAGGTCGGCGCGCGAGAAACGCCGGCCGGCCCGGTGGGACGCGGCGATCAGCTCGTCCACGTCCACCCAGCCGGCCTCGTCGAGGGTGATCCCGATCGAGGCCGGGTCGTGCCGCAGCACCCGCGCCAGGAACTTCGAGACCTTGACCGTCTGCTTCTCGTCCATCGCCCCGCCCATCGTCCTGGTCAGACCCCCTGGCTGACCGAGCTCATGTTGAAGTCCGGGACCCGCATCGCCGGGAACGCGGCCCGGGTGAACCAGTCGCTCCACTCGCGCGGCAGCGTCCGCTCGGTGCGGCCCACCTCGGTGGCCCGGCCCAGCAGGTCCACCGGCGACTCGTTGAACCGGAAGTTGTTCACCACACCGGTCACCTCGCCGCCCTCCACCAGGTAGACCCCGTCCCGGGTCAGCCCGGTCAGCAGCAGGGTGGCCGGATCCACCTCGCGGATGTACCACAGGCAGGTCAGCAGCAGGCCGCGCTCGGTGTCCGCGACCATCTCCTCCAGCGACCGCTTGCCGCCGCCGTCCAGGATCAGGTTGCCCCCGGACGGCGCGAACGGCAGCCCGGTCAGACCGGCGCTGTGCCGGGTGGTGGACAGCCGGTTGAGCACGCCCTCGCGCACCCAGTCGGTCGCCTCGACGGGCAGCCCGTTGTCGAAGACCGACGCGGTGTCGCCCGAGGCGTGCGCGATCACGAACGGCGCCGACTCCAGCCCCGGTTCGTTCGGGTCGCTGCGCAGCGTCAGCGGCAGTTCCGAGAGCTGCTCGCCGACCCGGGTGCCCCCGCCCGGCCGGCTGAAGACCGTACGGCCCTCCGCCGCGTCCCGGGCCGCGGCGCTCCACTGCTGGTAGATCACCAGGTCCGCCACGGCGGACGGCGGCAGCAGGGTCTCGTACCGCCCGGCGGGCAGGTCGATCCGGCGCTCGGCCCAGGCCAGGCGCTGAGCCAGGTCGGCGTCGAGGGCCGCCGGGTCGACGTCGGTGAAGTCGCGGGTGGCGGCACCGGCCCACGCCGAGCGGGACATGTCCTCGGACTTGGCGTTGAGCTCCAGGGTGCCGCTGGGCTGGTCGTGACGGAGCCGCAGCCCCGAGGACGTGCCCAGGTAGGTGGAGGTGACGGAGTGGTACGCGAATCCGTACAGCCTCCGGCCGCCGGCCCGCGCCGCGGCGAAGGACTCGCCCAGGGCCGGCGCGAAGGCGGCGAACACCTCGGAGGAGGTCTCGGCCGGCGGCTCGGTGAAGGAGGCGCTCGCCGGCACCCCCTCGACCAGCGGCTGGGCGTCCTCGGCGGGGCCGGAGGCACGCGCGGCCGCCTCGGCGGCCCGTACCAGCGGCTCCAGTTCGTCCGCGGTGACCGCGGCGCGGGACACCACGCCCGAGGCGGTGCCCTGGGCACCGTCCACCGTGGCGACCACGGTCAGGGTGCGGCCCCGCGTCACGCCGTTGGTGGTCAGGGCGTTGCCCGCCCAGCGCAGGTTGGCCGAGGAGCCCTCGTCGGCGATGACGACGCAGCCGTCCGCCCGGGACAGCTCCAGGGCGCGCTCGACGATCTCGTGGGGCTTCGAAACGGAGCTCATCGACCGGCCTCCTGCGTGGTGTTGAGGATGTTGACGCCTCGGAAGAGCGCGGAGGGGCAGCCGTGCGAGACGGCGGCGACCTGTCCCGGCTGGGCTTTGCCGCAGTTGAAGGCCCCGCCCAGGACGTAGGTCTGCGGCCCGCCGACGGCCTCCATGGAGCCCCAGAAGTCGGTGGTGGTGGCCTGGTAGGCGACGTCGCGCAACTGCCCGGCCAGCCGGCCGTTCTCGATCCTGAAGAAGCGCTGACCGGTGAACTGGAAGTTGTAGCGCTGCATGTCGATCGACCACGAGCGGTCGCCCACGACGTAGATGCCGCGCTCGACGCCGCCGATCAGCTCCTGCGTCGACGGCCCGTCCGGCGCGGGCAGCAGCGACACGTTCGCCATCCGCTGCACCGGCACATGGCCGGGGGAGTCCGCGTACGCGCAGCCGTTGGAGCGCTCGAAGCCGGTGAGCCGGGCGATCCTGCGGTCGAGCTGGTAGCCGACCAGGACGCCGTCCTTGACCAGGTCCCAGGACTGACCGGCGACGCCCTCGTCGTCGTAGCCGACGGTCGCCAGGCCGTGCTCGGCGGTGCGGTCGCCGGTGACGTTCATGTGCGCGGAGCCGTACCGCAGCGTGCCCAGCTGGTCGAAGGTGGCGAACGAGGTGCCCGCGTAGGCGGCCTCGTAACCCAGCGCGCGGTCCAGCTCGGTGGCGTGGCCGATGGACTCGTGGATGGTCAGCCACAGGTTCGACGGGTCGACCACGAGGTCGTACGAGCCGGCCTCCACCGACGGCGCCGCCATCTTCTCGGCGAGCAGCCCGGGGATCTCCGCGAGCTCCGCGTCCCAGTCCCAGCCGGTTCCGGTCAGGTACTCCCAGCCGCGACCGGCGGGCGGCGCCAGGGTCCGCATCGAGTCGAACCCGCCGGACTTCGGGTCCACGGCGACGGCGGTCAGTTCGGGGTGGACCCGCACCCGCTGCTGGGTCGTGGTCGTCCCCGCGGTGTCCGCGTAGAACTTGTTCTCGTGGACGGTCATCAGGGAGGCGTCGACGTGCGACACGCCGTCGGCGGCCAGCAGCCGCCCGCTCCACTCGGACAGCAGACCCGTCTTGTCGGCATCGGGCACATCGAAGGGGTCGACCTCGTACGAGGAGACCCACACCCGGTCGGGGTGGACCGGCTCGGCCGCCAGCTCCACCCGCTCGTCGGAGCCCGCCGCCGCGATCACCTTGGCCGACAGCTTCGCCATCGCCACCGCCCGCCCGGCCACGCGCGCCGCGGCGTCCATGCTCAGGTCGACCCCGGAGGCGAAACCCCACGCCCCGCCGTGCACCACGCGCACCGCGTAGCCGACGTCCGTGGTGTCGGACGAGCCGGACGCCCTCCCGTCACGCAGTCGCCACGAGGCGCTGCGCACCCGCTCGAAGCGGAAGTCGGCGTGTTCGGCGCCCAGCGCGCGGGCTCGTGCCAGCGCCGCGTCGGCGAGCGCCCTGAGCGGCAGCGCCAGGAATGACTGATCGACCTCGTGGGGCACGTCGGCCTCCCCTTCTGTCCAGTCGTCGACGTCTCCGCAGTGAATCATGCCGCTCCGACAATCCGCCCGCCTGCGGTTTTCTGTAGGGACTCGACAGCGACTCGCACATGCCCCTGTCGGGGGTCGATTCCACGTACCGCCAGGTAGGCAGATAGTTTTCTGGAGTACCAGACCTCTAGGGAAAGGGTGATCCGTTGAGCCGCTCGGTTCTCGTCACCGGAGGAAACCGGGGCATCGGCCTCGCCATCGCCCGAGCGTTCGCCGACGCGGGAGACAAGGTCGCCGTCACCTACCGCTCGGGCGAGCCACCCGAGGGGTTCTTCGCCGTCAAGTGCGACATCACCGACGGTGAGCAGGTCGAGCAGGCGTTCAAGGATATCGAGGCCCAGCAGGGCGCGGTCGAGGTGCTGGTGGCCAACGCCGGCGTCACGCGCGACCAGCTGCTGCTGCGGATGTCCGACGACGACTTCACGTCGGTCCTGGACACCAACCTGACCGGCACCTTCCGCGTGGTCAAGGCCGCGGTGAGGAAGATGCTGCGCGCCCGCAAGGGCCGCGTCGTGCTGATCTCCTCCGTGGTGGGCCTGACGGGCCAGGCGGGACAGGCGAACTACGCCGCGTCCAAGGCCGGTCTGGTCGGTTTCGCGCGCTCGCTGGCCCGTGAGCTCGGCTCCCGCAACATCACGGTCAACGTGGTCGCCCCCGGCTTCGTCGACACCGACATGACCCGGGTGCTCACCGACGAGCAGCGCCAGAACATCGTCGGCCAGGTCCCGCTGGCCCGTTACGCGCAGCCCGAGGAGATCGCCGCCTCGGTCCGCTTCCTCGCCTCCGAGGAAGCCGCATACATCACCGGAGCCGTCATTCCCGTCGACGGCGGATTGGGCATGGGTCACTGAGCACATGAGTGGAATCCTCGCTGGAAAGCGCGTTCTCATCACCGGCGTGCTGATGGAGTCCTCCATCGCCTTCCACACCGCGAAGCTCGCCCAGGAGCAGGGTGCCGAGATCATCCTCACGGCGTTCCCGCGGCCCACGCTGACCGAGCGCATCGCCAGGAAGCTGCCGAAGCCGGTCAAGGTCATCGAGCTCGACGTCACCAACGACGAGCATCTGGCCTCCCTCGCCGACGTCGTAGGCGAGGAGCTGGGCGGCCTCGACGGCGTCGTGCACTCCATCGGCTTCGCGCCGCAGGACGCGCTCGGCGGCAACTTCCTCAACACGCCCTTCGAGTCGGTCGCCACCGCGATGCACGTCTCCGCGTACTCGCTGAAGTCGCTCACCATGGCCTGCCTGCCGCTGATGCAGGAGGGCGGCTCGGTGGTCGGCCTCACCTTCGACGCGCAGTTCGCCTGGCCCCAGTACGACTGGATGGGCCCGGCCAAGGCGGCGCTGGAGGCCACGTCCCGTTACATGGCCCGGGACCTCGGCAAGCAGAACATCCGCTGCAACCTGATCTCGGCCGGACCGATCGGCTCCATGGCCGCCAAGTCCATCCCGGGCTTCAGCGACCTGGCCGACGTCTGGAACCACCGCTCCCCGCTCGAGTGGGACCTCGCCGACCCCGAGCCGGCCGGCCGCGGTGTCGTCGCGCTGCTGAGCGACTGGTTCCCGAAGACGACGGGCGAGATCATCCACGTCGACGGCGGTCTGCACGCGGTGGGCGCCTGATCGCACGGCCGTCACGGCCCCTTGGCGTACGGCCCCGGCGCCGCCTTCGGGCGGCGCCGGGGCCGTACGCGCGTTCGGGGCCTTGTCCCCCGTTCGGCCCAGCAGACCGGGTGGCCTGGGCCCGCGGGCCGGGAGGATGGCTGTGCGGGGGAGAGCCGGGGGTCAGCGGAGGGAGGCCGTGCATCGTGCGTGCCTGTGTGCGTGCCTACGTGCGTGCCTACGTGTGTGCCGCGGCGGCGGTCGCGGCGTGCGCCGCGGGCGTCGGCCCGGCGGTCGCGGCGGGGGCCGCCGCACGGCTGCCGGACGTCGCGGAGTGCCGGACCTCGGTGCAGGGCAGCGAGGGCGTCGCCGTGTGCTTCAACCCCGACCCCGACCTGGACCGGGTCCAGCTGCACATCGAGTGCCTCCAGTGGTGGGACCCGGACGTCGACGGAGTCCTCGTCCCGGTCGGACCCGCCGAGAGCGTCACCCTCAGCGACCGCTGCTGGGAGGAGATCCAGGAGATCTGGGTCACCGGGACGCTGGGCTGAACCGGCAGCTGAAGGCGTGCGCCGACGCTTCGGCGGAGGCCGCCTCCGGATCGCCGGCCCGGATCGCCTCGACCAGCCGGGCGTGGTCCACGTACTGCTCGGGGCGCAGCTCCTCGCCGACGTCCGCGCGCAGGAACGCGCGCAGCACCTCGCCGAGGTCGGCGTAGAGCTCGACGACGACCTCGTTGTGCGAGGCCGCCACGACGGACAGGTGAAGCGCCGCGTCGGCGTCGACGAAGGCCTCGGCGTGGCCCGACTCCCAGGCGCGTTCCCGCCGTGCCAGGGCCGCGTCCAGCTGCCTCAGGTCGCGATCCGTGCGGCGCCGCGCGGCGAGCGCGGCGGCGGACGCCTCCAGGGCGCTGCGCAGCTCGGCGACGTGCTGCGGGTCGGAGCCGGCGAAGCGGCGGTGCATGACCCCGGCCAGCTCGCTGGTGGCCAGCACATAGGTGCCGGAGCCCTGCCGGATGTCGAGCAGTCCGTTGTGCGCGAGCGCCCGGACCGCCTCGCGGACGGTGTTGCGGGCCACCCCCAGCTGCTCGACCAACTGGGTCTCGGTGGGGATCCGCGACCCCACCGGCCACTCACCGGAGGTGATCTGGGCGCGCAGCTGCGCGATCACCTGGTCGGCCAGGGCGGAGCGCCGGGGCGAGGTCAGGGGCATGGGCTCTCCTCAACATTCATCCCATCATTCTATGATGGTCGGCATGCGTGACGACGAAGCGACGCTCGACCCTGCCACGGAACGGGCCACCATGCCCGCACACCTCCCCACCGCCGCGCAAGGCGTACGGCGCACGCGGATCCTGGTGGCCGTCGCATTGGTGCTCGCCGCACTCAATCTGCGGCCCGCGATCACCAGCCTCGGCGCGCTCCTGGAGGAGGTCCGCGACGGCCTCGGCATGAGCGGCGCCGTCGCGGGCCTGCTCACCTCCGTCCCCGCGCTGTGCTTCGCCGTGTTCGGGGTGACCGCGCCCCGGCTGGCCCGCCGCCGCGGCCCGGGTGCCGTGGTCTGCGCGGGCCTGGTCGCGATCACCCTGGGGCTCCTCCTCCGCCCGTTCACCGGCGGCACGGTGCCCTTCCTCGCCGCCAGCGCCCTCGCGCTGGGCGGCATAGCCGTCGGCAACGTCCTGATGCCCGTCGTCGTCAAGCGCTGGTTCCCGGACCGCGTGGGCACCATGACCGGTCTCTACTCGATGGCCCTGTCCCTGGGCACCGCCCTCGCCGCCGCGGCGACCGTCCCGGCGACCCGCGCCTTCGGCGGCGACTGGCGGCTCGGCCTCGCGGCCTGGGGCGTGCTCGCCGCCGTCGCCGTACTGCCCTGGCTCGCCCTCGTCCGCGACCGGGGCCCGGCCCCCGCCGCCTCCCGGCAGGCCGCGGCCCCGGAGCGGGCGCAGGCCCGCAGCATCGCCCGCAGCCGCACCGCCTGGGCGCTCGCCGTCTACTTCGGGCTCCAGGCCACGGGTGCGTACATCACCATGGGGTGGCTCCCGCAGATCTTCCGCGACGCCGGGGTCTCCGCCTCCACCGCGGGTGTGCTGCTCGCCGTCACCATGGTGATGGGCGTGCCGCTCTCCTTCGTGCTGCCCGCGCTCGCCGGCCGGATGCGGCACCAGGGCGGACTCGCCGTCGGCCTCGGCCTGTTCGGGATAGCCGGCTACGGCGGACTGTGGGCGGCCCCGGCCGCCGCGCCCTGGGTGTGGGCCCTGCTGCTGGGCATCTCCAACTGCTCGTTCCCCCTCGCGCTCACCATGATCGGGATGCGCTCGCGCACCGGCGGCGGGGTCGTGCGGCTGTCCGCCTTCGCGCAGTGCACCGGCTACCTGCTCTCCATCCCCGGTCCGATCCTCGTCGGCACCCTCTACCAGCACACCGGCGGCTGGGACCTGCCGGTGGCCTTCATGCTGGCCCTGCTGGTGCCGCAGATCGCCGCGGGTGTGGTCGCCGGCCGCGACCGCGCCGTGGAGGACGAGCTCTGACAACCCGCGTGCGCGGGCGGCGCCGGCGGATGCGAGACTGGGCGGCATGCCCGTGCTCGAGCCCGACCCCCCGCAGCCGCAGAAGAAGCTCCTGATCGTCTTCGGCCTGATGATGGCCGTCCCAGCCTTCGTCGCGGTGATCGCCGTCATCGGCGCCAAGTTCGGCTGACCCGCCACCCCCGAGACCCGGGGTAGGGACAACCCCACCTCCCCTAGGGGGCCAGGGTCAGGGTCAAGTGGGTGGGCCACCCGATGGGACCGGCGGCCGCGTTTCCGTAGCGTCGTGGTGCAAGGCGGGACGACGTCCCGGCACCCCGGCCGACCCACGGAGGCGCCCCGTGTCCACGCAGGCTGTTCCCTCGCGTACCCCGCGAACCCGCGCCGCTCGCCCGGCGGTCGGGGGCGGCACGCAGACGCGCCTGCCGTGGTGGGCGCTCGCCCTGCCCGCCCTCGCCTTCGCGGCGCTGCTCGCCCTGGTCGTGGGCCCGGGGGCCACGGAGGCCTCGGCCGCGGAGCCCGTCGGACAGCTCCTGCACGCGGTCGGCGAAGGGCTCCCGGGGCTCCTGCAGCACCTGCTGTGACCCTTCCGCGGCGAACCGTGATCCGTCCCGCAGCCCGCGCCTGGCGGCCGGATTTCTGGAAAGCTGAGGGTCATGAGCGCAGCTGCATCGCCCCGCCGGATCGTCCTGCTCCGGCACGCCAAAGCCGACTGGCCCGACGTCCCCGACCACGAGCGACCGCTGGCGGAACGGGGACGCAAGGAGGCCCCCGTCGCCGGCCTCAGGCTCGCCGAACTGGGGATCCCGTTCGAACTCACCCTCTGCTCCTCGGCCACGCGCACCCGCGAGACGTGGAAGCTGGCCGCCCACGAACTCCCGCACCGCCCCCGCACCGTCTACGAGGAGCGTCTCTACGACGCCACCCTCGGTGATCTGATCGCCCTGCTCAACGAGACCCCCGAGGACGTCGACGACGTGCTGCTGGTGGGGCACAACCCGGCCATCCACGCGCTCGCGGACGCCCTCGCGGGGGAGAGCGACGGGGACGCCCGCGCGCGGATGAACCGCACGGGCTTCCCGACGGCGGCCATCGCGGTGATCGCCTTCTCCGGTCCCTGGAAGACGGTCGAGCACGGCGTCGGCCGCCTCGTCGACTTCTGGTCCCCGCACGACTGAGCCGCCCCCGGACGCGGCCCGGTGAGCCGCGGGACGGTACGGCGAAGGCCCCGGAGCGCCTGCTGCCGGGGCCCTCGCCGTACCCGTGGAGCCATGCCGGTCAGGCGGTGGCGCCGTCCCGGGCGTCGGCCGCCTCGACCTCCTCGCGGGTGATGCCCAGCAGGTAGAGCACGGTGTCCAGGAACGGCACGTTGACCGCGGCGTCCGCGGCCCGCCGCACCACCGGCTTGGCGTTGAAGGCGACCCCGAGGCCCGCCGCGTTGAGCATGTCCAGATCGTTGGCGCCGTCGCCGATGGCGACGGTCTGGCTCAGCGGCACCCTGGCCTCCGCCGCGAAGCGCCGCAGCAGCCGGGCCTTGCCCGCCCGGTCCACGATCTCGCCGGTCACCCGGCCGGTGAGCTTGCCGTCCACGATCTCCAGGGTGTTGGCGGCCGCGAAGTCCAGTCCCAGCCGCTCCTTGAGGTCGTCGGTGACCTGCGTGAAGCCCCCGGAGACCACGCCCACCTGGTACCCCATCCGCTTGAGCGTGCGGATCAGCGTGCGCGCCCCGGCCGTCAGCCGCACCTCCTGGCGGACCTTGTCGATCACGGACTCGTCCAGTCCCTCGAGCAGGGCGACCCGCGCGTGCAGGGACTGCTCGAAGTCCAGCTCGCCGCGCATCGCCGCGGCCGTCACCTCGGCGACCTGGTCCTCACAGCCCGCGTGCGCCGCGAAGAGCTCGATCACCTCGTCCTGGATGACGGTGGAGTCCACGTCCATGACCACCAGCCGCTGCGCCCTGCGGTGCAGGCCCGCCGACACCACGGCCACGTCGACCCCGCGTTCGTGGGCCTCCAGCGCCAGCGCCGGGCGCAGCCGGTCGGTGGCGACGCCGGAGACGGCGAACTCCACCGCGGTCACCGGGTACTTCGCGAGCCGGAAGATGCGGTCGATGTTGCCGCCCGCGCCGGTGATCCTGGCCGCTATGGCGGCCGTGGACTCCGCCGTCAGCGGATGCCCCAGCACCGTCACATGGGAGCGGCCCTCGCCACGCGGCCGGTTGTCTCCGATACCGGAGATGATCTCGGCCTGCAGGCGCATCGACTCCGCCCACGCGTGCACCGTCGCGCGCAGCTCGCCCTCCTCCGAACGGCCCGCGGGGGCCGGCACCAGGGCGCACAGCACGATGCGCCCCCGGGTGACGACCTGCTCGATGTCGATGACGTTCACCTGGAAGCGGGCCAGCGTCTCGAAGAGCCCGGCGGTGATTCCCGGCCGGTCCTTACCGAAGATCTTGACCAGCAGCGTCGGCACATTGGCGGCGGTGGCAGCGGTCGCCTGCGATGCGTCGTTCATGGTGTCTCCACCGTATCGGGCACCGTGCCCGGGACGGACATGTGTTCCGCCTGGCGGACACCGCCGGTGGTCAGCGGCTGCCGCCGGGCGCGCCGGGCGGCGGAGGGCCCTCGCGCGGCGGGCCGGGCGGCCCGGGGGGAGGGCCGGGCGGCGGGGGCAGCGGCGCCCCGGTGACGGTCCGCGCGGAATGCGGCGCCTGACCCCGCGGTGGCGGGCCGTGGGGCGCCTGACCCTGCGGCGCGGGGCCCTGCGGGGGCTGCCGGTAGGGGTTGGGCCCGGTGTCCGGAGGGCCGTAGCCGGGGCTCGGGACGTACGGGCCGGGCTGGTACGCGATGCCCGGATAGGTGCGCGAGCTGCTCTCCCCGGCCGCCGCCTCGGCCGCACGGCGCAGCGCGTACGGCGACACCCGGCGTCCGGCGGTGCCCGTCGCCAGCGCCAGCAGCGCCCCCGCGCCACCCGCCGGCGCCCCCCAGACCGCGCCGAGCAGGAACGCCAGGGGAAGGCTGCCGTGCAGCGCGATGCCGGCGCCCACCGCGTCGAAGCCGAAGACGGAGACACCCGCGTCCACCGAGACACCGGTCACCCACACCAGCAGCGGGAAGGCGACCGCCGTGACCAGTCCGAGCCGTATCGCGCAGCGCCCCGCGTACCCGGCCCGCGTCGTCCCCCACCGCGGGGTGCGGGCCGCCGCCAGCGCGCCCGCGGCCAGCATCATCAGCGCCGCGGCGACGGTCAGCAGCCACACCCGCTGGTCGTACTCGGCCAGCCGGGCGGGCGTCACCGGCTCCTCGGCGCTGGTCGACAGCAGCCGGTCCAGCGGATCCGGCAGCACCTTCGCCAACTCCCCGGTGGCCGTGCCCCGCCAGGACACGAACAGCCCGAGCGGCACCGCCAGCCACACCCCGTTGGGCGCCCCCAGCAGGGCCGCCCCGGCGATCCGGCCCGGCTCGTCACCCGTCACCGCCGCGTACCCGGCGGCGGCGCAGCCCGCGGCGACCGCCAGCAGCAGCACCCGGCGCAGCGCCGACGCGGCGGGCCGGACGACCCGGTGCAGCCCCTCCAGGGCGGGGGGCAGCGGCGTACGGCGCGAGCTGAGCAGCGCCAGCAGGAGGACGACCAGCACCCACAGCAGACCGCCCAGCAGGCTGCGGCCGGTGGCGACGTGGAAGCTCACCGAGGCCTTGGCATCGATCAGGTCCTGCAGCCCGTCCCCGAGCCCGCCGCCGAGGTCACCGATGCCCGGCAACCCGTCCGTCAGGCCGCCGCCCTTGTCCCCGCCCAGCGCGGCCCCGTCGAGGGCGATGGTGTCCTCCCCGGCCCACGCCAGCGCACCCAGCAGCGTCACGAACAGCACCACCACCGCCCCGGCCCGCGCGGCCAGTTCGCCCCCGGGGACGGTCAGCCCCGCCCCGCGCAGCGACCGCAGGAACACCCAGGCCAGCAGCAGGGCACCGATCAGGCCGACACCCAGCGGCATGAGCTCAAGCCGGCCCGCGCCGCCCGCGCCGCCCAGACCGAACACCGCCACGTCACCGGAGGGGACGACCTTGCCGCCCACCGCCATGGCGACCACGGCCGCCGTCATCGGCCCCAGCGAGCCCGCGGTGTCCGCGCCGAGCAGGTGCAGCCCCAGCGCCGCGGCCCCCACCATCCCCAGGTACGCCCAGCTCACCGCGGCGACCGCGGAGAGCAGCACACCGCCCCAAGGGACCGGTCGCCCAGGGCGCGCGGGCGCGTTCGAAGGTGTGGAGGTGTACGCGGTCATGCCCGCCCCCGAGGTCTCGCGTCCGTACCGCCTGCGCTGCATGGTGCCCCGATCCGTCATGATCCGCACGGTTCATGGGCGGTTACCACTCTCCGGTGGTGTTTCGGCGCCGTCAACGGCTTCTCGGAAGAGGGTTCACATCACCGCCGCGGCACGGCTTCCTGACGGGTGCGCGTGCCTGGAAGAGTTCCGCCCGATGTTCGCAATCCCTAGACTCCCCCCATGGGGAACTCGGGGGACAACTTTGTGGGGCTTGGGGTGCCTGGACTCGTACTCGAACTGAACGGACGGACCTGGGCGCTCGACCCGGCCAGGTCGTACAGCCTCGGCCGCGATCCGCAGTCGGACGTCGTCCTCGACGACGCGCGGGTCTCCTGGCGGCACGCCACCATCCGCCGTGGCGAACGCGGTTGGGTCGTCGAGGACCTCGGCAGCACCAACGGGACCTACGTTCAGGGCCAGCGCGTCCACGCCTACGACGTCGCCGCGGGCGCCACCGTCAACCTGGGCAACGCCACCGACGGCCCGCGCCTGAGCTTCAGCGGCGGCGCCGCGGCCGGCGGTGACCTCTACAGCGCCGAGACCGCGCTGGCGAACCCGCAGCAGGGCCGCCGGTCCGGGCCCGCCGCGCCGGTGACGCCCGACTCCGGCGGCCCGCCGCGGCAGGGCGGCTGGGGGAACGGCTCGCCCGCCGCCCACGTGCCGCAGCCCTCGCCGGCCTCCCGTCCGGACCAGCGCAAACCCCAGGCCCGCATCCCGTCGCCGCAGGGGCCGTCGGGCGGCGCCGGCGCGCCGCCCGTGTACGGCGACCGCAGCCCGACGACCTTCCACCACCTGGTGCTCGGCCGCGTCATGAAGATCGGCCGTGCCCTGGAGAACGAGCTGGTCGTCTCCGACCTGCAGGTCTCCCGCTTCCACGCGGAGTTCAGGGCGCACCCCGACGGCCGCTACGAGATCGTCGACCTCGGCAGCCACAACGGCACGTACGTCAACGGCCAGCCGATACAGCGTCATCTGCTGGGTCCCGACGACATCGTGGGCGTCGGCCACTCGACCTTCCGGCTCGTCGGCGACCAGCTCGAGGAGTTCGTCGACACCGGCGAGATCTCCTTCTCCGCCCGCCGGCTCACCGTCCGCGTGCCGCAGGGCAGCACCACCAAGACCATCCTCAACGACGTCTCCTTCGGCGTCCCCGAGAAGTCGCTGGTCGCCGTCATCGGCCCGTCCGGCTCCGGCAAGTCGACGCTGCTGCGCGCCCTGACCGGCTACCGCCCCGCCGAAGAGGGCGAGGTGCTGTACGACAGCCGCAACCTCTACAAGCAGTTCGCCGAGTTGCGGCAGCGCATCGGCCTCGTCCCGCAGGACGACATCCTGCACAAGGAGCTGACGATCCGCAGAGCCCTGCGCTACGCGGCCAAGCTCCGCTTCCCCGGCGACACGAAGGCCGCCGAGCGCGAGGCCCGCATCGACGAGGTGCTGCGCGAACTCAAGCTGGACGTCCACGCCGACAAGCGCGTGACCTCGCTCTCCGGCGGCCAGCGCAAGCGGGTCTCCGTCGCCCTGGAACTGCTCACCAAGCCCTCGCTGATCTTCCTGGACGAGCCCACCTCCGGTCTCGACCCGGGCATGGACCGCGACGTCATGAAGCTGCTGCGCGGCCTCGCCGACGACGGCCGCACCGTGCTCGTCGTGACCCATTCGGTGGCCGAACTCGCCCTGTGCGACAAGCTGCTGGTGATGGCGCCGGGCGGCGCCGTGGCCTACTTCGGCCCGCCGGAGGAGGCGCTGAACTTCTTCGGCTACGAAACCTGGGCCGACGTCTTCTCCGCCTTCGAGAACTACCGCGACTACGACTGGTCCGGCCGCTGGCACGGCTCCCAGCACTACCAGATCTACGCCGCGGACCTGGACGCGGTCGCCCCGCAGTCCGTAGGCGCGGCCCCGCAGCGGGCCAAGCCGCCCAAGCCGCAGAGCTGGCCGGCGCAGTTCGTCACCCTCGTCCGCCGCTATCTGTCGGTGATCGCCTCCGACCGCGGCTTCATGGCCCTGATGGTGATCCTCCCGGCCGTCCTCGGCCTGGTGAGCGTGGTCATCCCGGCGAAGTTCGGACTGGCGCCACCCGACGAGGCGGGCAAGTTCAACACCGACGCCGGCACCATCATGCTGATCATCGCGGTCGGCGCCTGCTTCTCGGGCGCCGCCAACTCGGTGCGCGAGCTGATCAAGGAACGCGTGATCTACGAACGGGAACGCGCCACGGGCCTGTCCCGCTCCGCGTACCTGCTCTCCAAGGTCTTCGTGCTGGGCCTGATCAGCGCCCTGCAGGGCGTCATCATCTGTGCCATCGGGCTGTCGGTGCGCAAGCTCCCCGAGGAGGGCCTGATCGTCAAGGGCTTCCCGGCCGCGGAGATCACCCTGGTGGTCATCGCGCTGGGCTTCACCTCGATGATGTTCGGCCTGGTCATCTCCTCACTGGTGAAGACCGCCGAGAAGACCATGCCCCTGCTGGTGATGTTCGCGATCGTCCAGGTCGTCTTCACCGGTGTCCTGTTCCAGATCTTCGGCACCGTCGGTCTGGAGCAGGTGGCCTGGCTGATGCCGTCCCGCTGGGCCGTCGGCGCCGCCGGCGCCACCCTGGACCTCGGGCACATCATGCCGCCGTGGGACCCGGCCACGCCCGACAACCTCGACCCGCTGTGGGAGCACTCGGCGAGCCAGTGGGGCTTCGACATGGCGATACTGCTCGGCATCGCCCTCGTCTGCGGCATCCTCGTGCTGCGCCTGCTGCGCCGCCACGAGCCGGAGGTCATGCGCAAGTAGCGGCCGCTCGTACGACGACGGAAGGCGGCGGCTCCCCGGGGTGGGGAGCCGCCGCCTTCCGTATGGCGTGCGCCCTGCGTGCGCCGGCTCAGTACCAGTGGTTGGCCTGCCAGAACGACCAGGCGCCGCAGGGGCTGCCGTAGCGCCCGTTCATGTAGTCCAGACCCCACTTGATCTGCGTGGCCGGATTGGTGCGCCAGTCGGCGCCCGCGGAGGCCATCTTGGCGCCCGGCAGCGCCTGGACCAGGCCGTAGGCGCCGGAGGAGGGGTTGACCGCGTAGGGGTTCCAGGTGCTCTCGTGCATCACGATGTTGGAGAAGCACTGGAACTGCGCCGCGTCACCGATGATCTGCTGCGCCATCTGCTGCGGGGTGCCGGACGGTGCGGCGGGCGCCTGCGGGGCGGCCGCGCGCGGCGCGGAACGCGAGTTCTCCTGACGCTGCTGCGGGACGAGGGCCTTGCGCTCATGGCTGCGGTTCGCCGCCTGCCGCTCCTGCCGGCGCGCCTCGTCCGCGGCCTTGCGCGCCCGCTCCTGCGCCTGGCGCTTGCGCACCACGGCCTGGTGGGCGACATGGGCGGCGTGCTGCTTCGCCAGCACCTTGCGGTGCGCGACGTGGGCGGCGTGCGAGGCGTGCTGCTCGGCCGCTACGGACCGCGCCCGCTCCGCGGCCGGCTCCGCCGCCTTGCCGGAGGCCTGCGCCGTCCCGCCGGTCCCGGTCACACCGGTGATGGCCAGGACGCCCACGCCGGCCGCGGCGATGCCGGCGGCGGAGTACTTGTGGGCCTTGGTCAGACGGTCGAACTTCGGGATCGTCGGGAGCTGCATGGGGGAGTGACCTCTTCCATTCGGCTGCGTTCCACTCCCGCCCTCGGGCAGGGAGAAGCGCCGCATGTCCAACACGGCGCGGAGCGACCCGAGCATTGTTAGCCCCGGCAAATTCCCCCGCCAAACCCACCCGTTACTACCCGAAGTCGTAGTCGCCGGACCGGCCGGGTACGGCGCACGCCGTACCTTCGGTCCATCCGGCAGCCCGTGCACTACTACGCGTCCTCGTACGTGATGTACGTCCTGTGCGCCGCCTCACAGGTGCGTCGCGCACCGCGACCGCGCCACGACGCCACGTGCCCCGGGCGGGAGGTCAGGGCAGCAGCAGGTTCACGTCCCCGAACTCGTGCCAGAGGTAACCCGCCCCCACCGCGGCGTCGTAGACCCGTTCCAGCAACTGCCGCCCGGCCACCGCCTCCAGCATCAGCACATGCGAGGCCGCCGGGTCGTGCAGCCCGGTGAGGAGGCCGTCCACCGCCCGCACGCCCCGCTCGGGGGTGACCACCAGGTCCGTCCAGCCGCCCGCAGCCGCGACCCGCCCCCGTGTGTCGGCCGCCGTCTCCAGGGCGCGCACCGCGGTGGTGCCCACCGCCACCACCCGCCCGCCGCCCGCCCGGGCGGCGTTCACCAGCCACGCGGTGCTCTCCGGCACCGAGAACCGCTCCGGGTACGGCGGCTCGTGCGCCTCGCCCGAGGACACCCCGGTGTGCAGCACCACGGGGGCGAACTGCACCCCCCGGCTCACCAGAGCCGTGACCAGCCCGGTCGTGAAGGGGCGGGCCGCGCTCGGCATCTCGGCCGAGCCGAGACCGTCGTCCGACGGCACCGAGAACACCGTCCGGTACGCCGCAGCCGGCTGGTCCCGCTCGGTGTACGCGTACCGGATCGGCCGCCCGTGCCGGTGCAGGAACGCCATCGCGTCCGCCACCGACGCCCACGCCACCCACAGCCTCTCCCCGCAGGGGCTCAGCGGCTCCTGCGGCACCAGCCGCTCACCACCGGGCAGCGCCACCGCCACGCCCGCCGGGCCTCCCGCGCGCGGCCGGGTCGTACCCCGCCGGTCGGGCGTCCGCAGTTCCACCACCCAGCGCCCGTCGTCCAGCAGGCCTGAGAAGTGCACCACCACCGGCGCCTCCCCGAGCGTGGCGTCCACCGCCGCCGGCAGGGTCCGCGAGGTGTTCACCACGAGCACGTCCCCGGCCCGCAGCAGCTCCGGCAGGTCGCCGAAGGCGTGGTGCGCCACCTCGCCCCCGGCCCGCCGGCCCACCAGCAACCGCACCCCGTCACGGCCCGACGCCCCGCCGGAGCGCTGCTCCACCGGCACCCGCGCCGCCAGTTCCTCCGGCACCCTCAGCGCGCCCAGCGCGGTCACCGCCCGGCCTCCAGCAGCGCCGTCGCCACGTAGCGTCCACTGGCCGCGGCGCCGTCGAGCAGCCCCAGCACGGCCGGCACCACGGACCCGGGAGCCGGACGCCCGTCCGCGTCCGGATCGTCGGGCACCGCCGCCGCGTACAGCTCCGTCCCCATGTCGCCCGGGTCCAGCCACCACACCCGCAGGTCCGGTTCCTCCGCCGCCAGCACCGCCGACAGCTGCTCCAACGCCGCCTTGCTCGCGCCGTACCCTCCCCAGGTGGGGTACGCCTCGACCGCGGCGTCCGAGCTGATGTTGAGGACCGCCCCCCGCCGCCGGCCCAGCAGCGGCAAAGCCTCCTGTACCAGGCCCAGCGCGGCCACCACATTGGTCTCCAGCGCCGCCCGCAGCCCCTCCAGCGGATGATCGGACAGTGGCCGCAGCGGCTCGGCGCCCAGCGCGCTCGCGTTGTTCACCAGCAGGTCCAGCCCGCCGAACTCCCAGGCCGCCGCGACCAGGTCCACCCGGTGCCGCGGATCGGTGACGTCACCGGGCAGCGCGGCCACCCGCGTGCGTTCCGCCAGCTCCCCCTCCGCCTGCTCCAGCGCCCCGGCCGACCGCGCGTCGATCACCAGGTCCCAGCCCCGCTCCGCGAGCGCCCCGGCGAGGGCCCGGCCCAGTCCCCGCGACGCTCCCGTGATGATTGCCACCGGCATGACGTGTCCTCCCGCCGGCCGCCCGGCCCGTCGCCCGGCGGCTGCCCCCACCGTAGGAGCGGCCCCGCCCCGGGCACCTCGGCCGCCCGCAGCACGGGCGGAAGGCACTTCGCCCTAGGTCCGCGGACCGGGGGAGGTCGGTCAGGAGGCCGATCCCGCCGCTCCCACCCCGCCGGTACGGTGAGGTCATGTCCAGCCGATCGTCCCGACGCGGCATCGAGGCGGTGAGTGAGGCCGTCCTCGCGATGAGCCGCCACCTGGAAGTGCGCGAGGTGCTGCAGACGATCGTCTCGTCCGCCCGCGAACTGCTCGAGGCCCAGTACGCGGCCCTGGGCGTGCCGGACGACCACGGCGGCTTCGCCCAGTTCGTCGTCGACGGCGTCAGCGACGAGCAGTGGAAGGCCATCGGCCCGCTGCCCCGGCAGCACGGCATCCTCGCCGCGATGCTCCACGAGGCCACCCCGCAGCGCCTGCGCGACGTCAAGCGCGACCCGCGCTTCGGTGGCTGGCCGTCCGCCCACCCCGACATGGCCGACTTCCTCGGCATGCCGGTGGTCGACGGCGACGAGATCCTCGGTGCCCTCTTCCTCGCCAACAAGCGCTGCGCCACCCGTCCCCCGGAGGACCGCGGCGGCTTCACCGAGGAGGACGAGGAACTGCTGCGCACCCTTGCCGCGCACGCCGCCATCGCCCTCACCAACGCCCGCCTGTACGAGCGCAGCCGCGAGCTGACCCTCGCCGGGGAACGGGCGCGGATCGCCCACGAGCTCCACGACGCCGTCTCGCAGAAGCTGTTCTCGCTGCGGCTGACCGCCCAGGCGGCCTCCGCCCTGGTGGCCCGCGATCCGGAACGCGCCCGCGAGGAGCTGCGGCAGGTCGCCGCCCTCGCCGCCGAGGCCGCCGACGAACTGCGCGCGGTCGTGGTCGAGCTGCGGCCCGCCGCGCTGGACGAGGACGGCCTGCTGGCCACCCTGCGCACCCAGGTCGGCGTCCTGGACCGGGCGCACTCGGCGCGCGTCTCCTTCGGCCACCGTCACGTGCGGGCCCTGCCCGCCGCCCAGGAGGAGGCGCTGCTGAGGGTCGCCCAGGAGGCCCTGCACAACGCGCTGCGCCACGCGGACGCCGGCCGGGTGACGGTGTCCCTGGAGGGCCGGGGCAGGGGAGCGGTGCTCACGGTGCGCGACGACGGGCGGGGCTTCGACCCGTCCGCGGTGCGCCGTGCCGGCCGCCACCTGGGGCTGGTCTCGATGCGGGACCGGGCCGACGGGGTGGGCGGCGGGCTGACGGTGGATTCGGCGCCCGGCAGGGGCACCGTGATCGAGATGGAGGTGCCCGGTGGCTGACGGCCCCATTCGCGTCCTGCTGGTCGACGACCACCAGGTCGTCCGCCGAGGTCTGCGGACCTTCCTGGAGGTGCAGCCGGACATCGAGGTGGTGGGCGAGGCCGGGGACGGCGAGGAGGGCGTGGACCGCGCCGGTGAACTCGCCCCCGACGTGATCCTGATGGACGTCCGCATGCCTGGTGTCGACGGGATCGAGGCACTGCGGCGGCTGCGCGACAACGGCAGCAAGGCCCGCGTGCTGGTCGTCACCAGCTTCACCGAGCAGCGCACGGTCGTCCCGGCCCTGCGCGCGGGCGCGGCCGGCTACGTCTACAAGGACGTGGACCCGGACGCGCTGGCCGGCGCGATCCGCTCGGTGCACGCCGGACACGTGCTGCTGCAGCCGGAGGTCGCCGACGTCCTGCTCTCCCCGGAGGAGACCACCCCCGGCCAGGGCCGCGGGGGCACCCTCACGGACCGGGAGCGCGAGGTGCTGTCGCTGATCGCCGAGGGCCGCTCCAACCGCGAGATCGCCCGCGCCCTGGTGCTCTCGGAGAAGACCGTCAAGACCCACGTGTCGAACATCCTGATGAAACTGGACCTCTCCGACCGCACCCAGGCGGCCCTGTGGGCCGTCCGGCACGGCATCGGCAGCTGATCCGGTCGATCCGGCGCCGCAGGTGAGCGGCATCCGACGGCACCGAAGCCGGGGCACTTAGCGGTAGGACAAGCGGATCGTCTCGGTCCGGAGTGAGATTCATACCGTCGGGTGTATGTCGCCCGGATGGCGCAACCTGGGCGGGCGTGGGCCGTTTTCCATGGCGTGCTGCGGCGACTGCCGCGGTACCCATGCAAGGAGGGTCAAGAAACGTGAAGAACCTGCACAAGGCCGCAGCCGTCGCCATGGTCGCCGGGAGCCTCGCCATGGTCGGCGCGGGTGCCGCCTCCGCCCACAGCGGTGGCGCCCAGGCCCACGGTGGCGCGAAGAACAGCCCCGGTGTGGTCTCGGGCAACGTGATCCAGGTGCCGGTGCACGTCCCGGTGAACGTCTGCGGCAACACCATCAGCGTCATCGGCCTGCTCAACCCGGCCATCGGGAACGTCTGCGTCAACCGCTGACCCAGAACGTCACCCCCCACGGCATGGCCGTGACCACCGGCCCCGGAGCGCCTCGCCGCACCGGGGCCGGTCCGTTCGTGCTGACCACGGCGTCCTTCCGCACGGCACACGGCACGTTCCGGCGCCTCCCGCAGATTCCGCCGTACGGAGGTTTCCGGCGCCCTCCCCGTGTCAATGCCCCGGGCTCCGCGTTCCTCACAGTGCGGCTCCTCGAACCGGGCCGTGTCATCACAGGAGGAACAGTTTCATGAACAGCGCCAAGAAGGCCGCCCTGATCATCGCCGCCGCCGGTGCGGCCGCCGCCGGTTCGGCCGGTACCGCGCTCGCCGACTCCCACGCGGGTGCCGTGGCCGCCGGCTCGCCCGGTGTGCTCTCCGGCAACGTGATCCAGGTTCCGGTGAACATCCCGATCAACCTGTGCGGCAACACCATCGACGCGGTCGGCATCCTGAACCCGGCCATCGGCAACGTCTGCTTCAACCACTGACGTGCACGGAAGGCCCCGCGGACAGCGTCGTCCGCGGGGCCTTCCGCCGTTCCGGGCCGGACTCAGCCCCGGCGCTGCTCGGCCTCCTCGACGTACGCGTTGTACGCCGCCACCTGCGCCCTCCGCGCCGTGCGCTCCACCGGCCGCAGCAACTCGGCCCGCGCGGCGATCTCCGAGGCGCTGACCGCCGCCCCGTGCCCGGCCTGGGCACCGGTCGCGATCCCGATCAGCGCGCCGACCCGCTGGGCCAGTTCCAGCACCCGCACCGCCCGCGGCGGATACCCCGGCGCCAGCACCTCGCGCCCGCGCGCCGCCCGCGCCCGGTACGCCTCCAGAGCCGCCTGGGCCGCGGGGCCCGCGCCTGCCACGTCCAGCCGCGCCAGCGCCTCCGTGGCGTCCCGCAGTGCCTCCGCGAGCTCCCGCTCCGCCTCGCCCAGCGAGGGCACGTCCGCCGGCGGCGCGTCCCGCACCTCCAGGCACCGCCACTCCACCGACACGTGCACGTCCCCCCGCGGCCCGGCCTCCACGACCTCCGGCACCAGGCCGACGGCCGGTCCGCCCACCGCGATGACGGCCTCGCCCGCCGCCAGGGCCCGCGCGTTGAACTCCGGCGGCCCGCTGAGCCCGAGCGGATGCCCGGGCACCGGGAGCGCGATCCGCAGGCCGCGGACACCCAGCGCGCGCAACCGCCCCAGCCCCAGCGTCAGGCCCACCGGGCCGTCCTCACCGGGGAGTCCGGAGATCCGGTGGACCGAATCGTCGGCGAGCACTTCCTGAGCGGCGTCATCCGGCGCGGCAAGTCCGGCAATCAGGGCATTTCCCCAGGCCGCCAACCGTCCTGAGCGAGGTTCGTCGAGCATCCCCCCAGCCTAAGGACTGGGGCGGCCCGGCCGTGGCGTAGATTTCCTGGGGGCAGCGCCTACAGGTGCTCGCGACGGCAGACGTGCGATCGGGAAGTGGGAGACAACACGCTCATGAGCGATGTTCTGGAGCTGGTGGACGTATCCGTGGTCCGAGACGGCCGGGCTCTGGTGGACCAGGTCTCCTGGTCGGTCGCCGAGGGCGAGCGCTGGGTCATCCTCGGCCCCAACGGCGCCGGCAAGACGACCCTGCTGAACATCGCCTCGAGCTACCTCTTCCCGACCTCCGGCACCGTCCAGATCCTCGGCGAGAAGCTGGGCGGCGTCGACGTCTTCGAACTGCGCCCCCGCATCGGCATCGCCGGCGTCGCCCTGGCCGAGAAGCTGCCGCGCAGGCAGACCGTCCTGGAGACCGTGCTCACCGCCGCGTACGGCATGACCGCGCACTGGCAGGAGAGCTACGAGCAGGTCGACGAGGTCCGCGCCCGCGCCTTCCTCGACCGCCTCGGCATGAGCGACTACCTCGACCGCAGGTTCGGCACCCTGTCCGAGGGCGAGCGCAAGCGCACCCTCATCGCGCGCGCCATGATGACCGACCCCGAGCTGCTCCTGCTCGACGAGCCCGCCGCCGGCCTCGACCTGGGCGGCCGCGAGGACCTCGTCCGCCGCCTCGGCCGGCTCGCCCGCGACCCGATCGCCCCCTCCATGGTGATGGTCACCCACCATGTCGAGGAGATCGCCCCCGGCTTCACCCACGTCCTGATGATCCGCCAGGGCAAGGTCGTCGCCGCCGGCCCCATGGAGACCGAACTCAGCTCCCGCAACCTCTCCCTGTGCTTCGGCCTCCCGCTCGTCGTCGAGCGCCGCGGCGACCGCTGGACCGCCAACGGACTGCCCCTGAAGTGACCCGCTGACGCCACCCGCGCACCCGGCCCCGCGCCGAAAGCGTCGGGCAGAGCCGTCGCACCCTGTCACAGATCCACTGCGGCCCCCTACCATGGGCCTGTGGACGACTGGTTGTGGTGGCTGATCGCCGCCGTAGGGCTGGGTATTCCGCTTGTCGTGACCGCGATGCCCGAGTTCGGGATGTTCGCGGTCGGAGCCGTCGCCGCCGCGATCGCGGCCGGCCTCGGCCTCGGCATCACCGCACAGGTGCTGATCTTCGTCATCGTCTCGGTCGCGGGCATCGCCGTCGTACGCCCGCTGGCCAACCGGAGCCGCGCGCAGCGCCCGGAGCTGCGCAGCGGCATCGACGCGCTCAAGGGCCGCCAGGCCGTCGTACTCGAACGAGTCGACGGGCACGGCGGCCGCATCAAGCTCAACGGCGAGGTCTGGTCGGCCCGCGCCCTCGACACCGGACGGGCCTTCGAACCCGGCGAGAGCGTGGACGTCGTCGAGATCGAGGGCGCGACGGCGGTCGTGATGTGATCCGGCGCGCCCCCGCACCCGGAGACGGCACGGGAATTCGCCGAACCCGGCCCGCCTCCCCGCGGGGTCTGCCAGACTTGATCATGTCTTCGTACAGGTAGCCACAGGCAATCGGCGTGGGAGTGGACGTGCAGCCGATCATCATCGTCCTGATCATCCTGGTGGTGCTCGTCTTCATCGCACTCATCAAGACGGTCCAGGTCATCCCGCAGGCCAGCGCGGCGATCGTCGAGCGCTTCGGCCGCTACACCAGGACCCTGAGCGCGGGCCTCAACATCGTGGTGCCGTTCATCGACACCATCCGCAACCGCATCGACCTGCGCGAGCAGGTCGTGCCGTTCCCGCCGCAGCCGGTGATCACCCAGGACAACCTGGTCGTCAACATCGACACGGTGATCTACTACCAGGTCACCGACGCACGGGCCGCCACCTACGAGGTCGCCAGCTACATCCAGGCGATCGAGCAGCTCACCGTCACCACCCTCCGCAACATCATCGGCGGCATGGACCTGGAGCGGACCCTGACCTCCCGCGAGGAGATCAACGCGGCCCTGCGCGGCGTCCTCGACGAGGCCACCGGCAAGTGGGGCATCCGCGTCAACCGCGTCGAACTCAAGGCCATCGAACCGCCCACCTCCATCCAGGACTCGATGGAGAAGCAGATGCGCGCCGACCGCGACAAGCGCGCCGCCATCCTCACCGCCGAGGGCATCCGGCAGTCCCAGATCCTCACCGCCGAGGGCGAGAAGCAGTCCGCGATCCTTCGCGCCGAGGGCGAGGCCAAGGCCGCCGCGCTCAAGGCCGAGGGCGAGGCCCAGGCCATCCGCACGGTCTTCGAGTCCATCCACGCGGGCGACCCCGACCAGAAGCTGCTCGCCTACCAGTACCTGCAGATGCTCCCCAAGATCGCCGAGGGCGACTCCAACAAGCTCTGGATCATCCCCAGCGAACTCAACGACGCCCTCAAGGGTCTCGGCGGCATCGTCAACCTCCCCGGCGCCCCCGGCGGCGGTCCCGGGGACGGCGGCACCCGCCGCGAGACCCCCCGGCTCGACAAGGACTGAGCAGCGCGGCCGCCGCCGCGAACGCGTATGACATGATCCGTGCGCTCCGGCTCCCCCGGTCCCGTCAGGGGGAGAGGAGCCGCACCGACCATGGAGACGCCTATGACCTACTGGGAAGCCCTGGCCGTGTTCGCGGCCGGAATCGGGGCCGGCACCATCAACACCGTCGTCGGCTCCGGGACGCTCATCACCTTCCCCGTCCTGCTCGCCGTGGGGTTGCCACCCGTCACCGCCAACGTGTCCAACACCCTCGGCCTCGTCCCCGGCTCCATCAGCGGCGCCATCGGCTACCGGCGCGAACTCGCCGGACAGGGCCCCCGCCTGCTGCGGCTGGGCGCCACCGCCCTCGTCGGCGGTCTCACCGGGGCGATGCTGCTGCTGACGCTGCCCTCCCGGGCCTTCGACACGATCGTGCCGGTCCTCATCGCCATCGCCCTCGTCCTCGTCGTCGTCCAGCCCCGGCTCTCCCGCGCCCTCCAGGCCCGAAGATCCGGCAACGGCACCTCCGTCCCCGTGCACGGCGGTCCTCTCCTGCTGGCCGGACTCCTCCTCGCCAGCATGTACGGCGGCTACTTCGGCGCCGCCCAGGGAGTCATCTACCTCTCCCTGATGGGCGTCCTCCTCGAGGAGTCCTGGCAACGGATCAACGCGGCGAAGAACGTCCTCGCACTGATCGTCAACGGTGTCGCAGCGGTCTTCTTCCTCTTCGTCGCCGACTTCGACTGGACCGCCGTCGCGCTCATCGCCGCCGGCGCAGCCATCGGCGGCGTGCTCGGCGCCCGCGTAGGCCGCCGCATGCCGCCCGTCGCCCTGCGCGGCGTCATCGTCGTCGTGGGCCTCGTGGCGATCACCCAGCTCCTGCTCAAGTAGCCGGGCGACCGCCCCGGGACCCGGGACTCAGGCCGTCTGCGGCAGCCAGCCCGGAACGCCCTCACGGTCCTTCAATCCGAGCGCCAGCAGCAGCGCGTCCGCCGGCGTCGGCTCGAACGGCTGGGTCAGCAGCCGCATCCCCGCCTGCTCCGGCGTACGGTCCGCCTTGCGGTGGTTGTCCTCCGCGCACGAGGCCACCGTGTTCAGCCACGTGTCCCCACCACCGCGCGAACGCGGCAGCACGTGGTCCACGGTGGTCGCCCTCCGGCCGCAGTACGCGCACCGGTGCCGGTCCCTGACCAGCACACCCCGCCGCGACCACGCCGCCCGTTGTCGGAAGGGCACCCTCACGTACCTGCAGAGCCTGATCACCTGCGGCACCGGCACCTCCACCGCCGCCGCACGGATCCGCAGCCCGGGATGAGCCTGCTCGACCACGGCCTTGTCCTGCATGACCAGCACCACCGCACGCCGCAGCGACACAGTCGACAGCGGCTCGAAGGTCGCGTTCAGCACCAGCGTCTCACGCACGTCGCCCACCCCTCGGGTCCATCCCCGCCCCGTGGCGAGGTGGCTCCACTGTGACCGGGCGATACCCGTGCGGACAACGCAATTTCCGCACGTGAGAGCGAACAGGAGGAAACGGGAAGCGAAACGGCGACCGCCGGCCGCCGGCCACCCCGGGCGCCCTCCCCCGTCGGGGGTCCGGGGCGCCCGGAGCGCGGCGATCGGCGTGGACGCCCGGGCGCATGACCGGGCTCCGGCGGACGGCAGGCAGGTCGCGCGGCGAGAGCCGCACAGCGCAACGCCCCGCCGCCCCCGCCACTGCGGTGCCGACCCCCGGTGACGGTCAGGTCACCAGGCAGACACCACAGTGCGATGCGGGAGCGCCGGGGCGCAACGGGATTTCAGGCCCCCGGCCGCGGCCGGGAGCGCCACGACTACTGCGGGTTCTCGTACTCGCCGATCAGGTTGGCCCGTGCGATCGCGTGGAACCGCAGGTTGAAGCCGACGACGGCGGGCGACACGTCCCCCTCCGGCCCCAGCTTCTCCTGGTCCACCGCGTACACGGTGAACACGTACCGGTGCGGCCCGTCCCCGGGCGGCGGCGCGGCACCGCCGAAGTCCTTGCTGCCGTAGTCGTTGCGCACGTGCACCGCACCCTCGGGCAGCCCCTTGAAACCGTCGCTGCCGGCCCCTGCGGGCAGTTCCGTCACCGACACCGGGATGTCGAAGAGCACCCAGTGCCAGAAACCGCTGCCGGTGGGCGCGTCGGGGTCGTAACACGTGACGGCGAAGCTCCTCGTCCCCTCGGGGAAGCCCTCCCACCGCAGGTGCGGAGAGACGTTCCCCTCGGCGTAGACCTGCGAGTCCTTCAGCGTGCCACCCGGCTCGATGTCCTCGCTCACCACCGTGAACGACGCCACCGGCGGGTGGAAATCGTGGGGGAGCGGCCGCCGCTTCTGCTCGGTCACCTCGGTACCTCCTGCTGATCGCGAAACGCGCTTCCGCCCGCCGATCCTAGAACCAGTTGCGCTTGCCGCCGACCTCGGCCAGCCACTGGTTGAGGTACCCCGCCCAGTCGGTCGAGTGGAAGTTGTTCAGGTCCACGGTGAACGAGCGGAAGGCGTCGCTGCCCTCGCTGAACAGTCCCGGCTTCTTGTCCATCTCCAGGACGACGTCCATTTCGTGGCCGTCGGAGACGAAGCTCAGCTCCACCTGGTTCAGCCCGCGGTACTGCTGCGGCGCGAAGAACTCGATCTCCTGGTAGAACGGCAGCCGCTGCCGCGTGTTGCGGATGTGGCCGCGCTCCAGGTCCGCGTTCTTGAAGCCGAAGCCCAACTGGCCGAACGCGTCGAGGATCGCCTGCTGCGCGGGCACCGGGTGCACGTTGATCGGGTCGAGGTCACCGGAGTCCACCGCACGGGCGATGGCCAGTTCCGTGGTGACGCCGACGTTCATCCCGGTCAGGTGACGACCCAGGAACGTCGTGATCGGGGTCTCCCACGGGATCTCCAGCCCGAACGGCACCACGTGCACCGCACCCGGCTGCACCTCGAACGCCCCGCCCAACTGCTGCCGGTGGAACTCGATGTCCTGCTTGTACTCCGTGTCCTGGCCCTCGACCTCGACACGGGCCTGCAGGCCCACCGACAGCCCCTCGATCTGCTGCGGCACCGAGCCGCCCTGGATCCGCACCTCACCCTGGACGACCCCGCCCGGGACGACGTTCGGCTCGTTGAGCACCGTCTCGACCGACGCGCCACCGGCGCCCAAGCTCGCAAGCAGCTTCTTGAAGCCCACGATGTCCCTCTCCCTTTACTGGCGGTTGCCTCGGTCATTACGAACGCGGCCCCACCCCGAACGGTTCCATTACTCTCGTACCGCATGATCCCCCCTCCGGAAAGCACCCCGCTCCCCAGGTCCTTCTTCGACCGGCCGGTGCCGGAGGCGGCCCCCGACCTCCTGGGGCGAACCCTTGTACGCAGGACGGACGACGGCCCCGTCGCGCTCAGGCCGACCGAGATCGGGGCCTACGCCGGCCCCCTCGACCCCGGCTCCCACGCCTACCGCGGACGCACCGACCGCGACGCGGTCACGTGCGGCCCGCCCGGCCACGCGTACGTTCACTTCACCTATGCACGTCAAGGCGGTCAGCATGAACGTGGTGGATCTTGCTCACCCCGCTGAAGAAGTCGCGCCCAAGCTGCTCGGTGCCGTCCTCACCCATGTGACGCCTGAGGGAACCGTGAGCATCGCCATCACGGAGACCGAGGCGTATTCCGGTTCGGCCGACCCCGCCTCGCACGCCTACCGAGGCATGACACCCCGGAACGCCGTCATGTTCGGACCCGCGGGGCACCTGTACGTCTACCGGTCCCACGGTCTCCACTGGTGCGCCAACATCGTCACCGGGGCAGACGGCATCGCCACGGCTGTCCTCATCCGGGCAGGCCGGGTCATCGAAGGTGAAGACCTGGCCCGCGAGCGGCGAGGGGGCAGGGTCGAAAGTCCACGTCTCGCGCGAGGTCCGGGGAATTTCTGCCAAGCCCTCGGCATCACGGCGGAGCACAACGGTGCAGACCTGCTGGCAGGAGCGTCGGTCGCGCTCTCGGAGGGCGAGCCGGCACCCGCCACACTCATCCGGGTCGGTCCTCGGGTAGGCGTGAGCAAAGCCCACGACTGGCAGCACCGCTTCTATCTCGCCGGTGATCCAACGGTCTCGGCGTACCGACTGAGCCCGAGAGCCAAGCCGTCCGCCGGAACCTGAGCCGCTGTACGCCTCGCCGCGAACCGTCGGCGCGCGGCCCGGGCTCGGCCCAGACGATGCGTGACCGCTCGCGAGCGCGGCGCGCTCCTGGCCGGTCAGGTGACCGTCAGGATCATCGGCACTGTGCACGACGACGAGGAGCGCTCCCGCCGTCACACATCGGCACCGTTTCCGGAAGGTGATCCGGCGAACAGCTTCAGCGCGTCACGTACGCCATGTGGCACTGCACGAACATCGCCTGCGGTCCGGAGGACGCCTCAGCGGCGGTCCCGCCGCGCGACGGCGACGGCGACAGCGCCGACAGCCGCTACCGCGCCCACGCACCGCGCCGCCGTGCCCCGGGGCGCGCAAAAGGAGTCGAGCGGAACGCGTAGTCTCGGAAAGACTCCGTACGACGGGTACGAGGCATCGAACGACACCAGGAGGCACGAGAACCGTGACGGACATCGTCGACGAGCTGCGGTGGCGAGGGCTGATCGCCGTTTCCACCGACGAGGACGCACTGCGCAAGGCGTTCGCGGACGGCCCGGTCACGGTCTATTGCGGCTTCGACCCCACCGCGCCCAGCCTGCACCTCGGCAACCTGGTGCAGATCCTCACCATCCGCCGGCTCCAGCTGGCCGGGAACCGGCCGCTCGCCCTCGTCGGCGGCGCCACCGGTCTGATCGGCGACCCCAAGCCGACCGCCGAGCGGACGCTGAACGACGCCGGCGTCGTCGCCGGCTGGGTGGAGCGGATCCGCGCGCAGATCGAGCCCTTCCTCTCCTTCGAGGGCCCGAACGCCGCGGTGATGGTCAACAACCTGGACTGGACCTCGGGCCTGTCGGCCATCGAGTTCCTGCGCGACGTGGGCAAGTACTTCCGGGTCAACAAGATGATCGCCAAGGAGGCCGTCGCCCGGCGGCTCAACTCCGAGGCCGGCATCAGCTACACCGAGTTCAGCTACCAGATCCTCCAGGGCATGGACTTCCTGGAGCTCCACCGCCGCTACGGCTGCACCATGCAGACCGGCGGCAGCGACCAGTGGGGCAACCTGACCGCCGGCATCGACCTGATCGGACGCGTCGAGGGCACCTCCGTGCACGCCCTCGCCACCCCGCTCATCACCAAGGCCGACGGCACGAAGTTCGGCAAGACGGAGTCCGGCACGGTCTGGCTCGATCCCGAGATGACCACGCCGTACGCCTTCTACCAGTTCTGGCTGAACGCCGACGACCGCGACGTGTCCAAGTTCCTGCGCATCTTCAGCTTCAGGTCGCAGACCGAGATCGAGGAACTGGAGCGGCTCACCGAGGAGCGTCCGCAGGCCCGCGCGGCCCAGCGGGCCCTCGCCGAGGAGCTCACCATCCTCGTCCACGGCGCCGAACAGTGCGCCGCGGTGATCGCCGCCTCCAAGGCACTTTTCGGCCAGGGCGAACTCGCCGAGCTCGACGAGCGGACCCTCGCGGCGGCCCTCGGTGAACTGCCGCACGCCAAGGTGGCCGAGCTGGCCTCCGTCGCGGACCTCCTCGCCGAAGTGGGGCTCGTGGCCAGCAAGTCCGCTGCCCGCCGCACCATCAAGGAGGGCGGCGCGTACGTGAACAACGTCAAGATCGGCGACGAGGACGCGGCCCCCCAGGCCTCCGACCTGCTGCACGGCCGCTGGCTCGTGCTGCGCCGTGGCAAGAAGAGCCTGGCGGCCGTCGAGGTCGCCGGCGGCTGACGTCGGCTGGTTATCCACGTTTGGGCGGCGGCGGGGCTTGACTCCGCCGCCGCCCATGCGTAACGTAGCCCGAGCCGCTTGAGACGGTGCGCCCGGTTCGTCCGGATCCTCCGATCGGCGGTCACTCACCACGACGACATCCACCCCGAAGATTCGGGTGCACTTTCGTGCCCTCGAATTCCATCGGCATGGAATCGAACGGTGAGTGGGGGACGAATTCGCAAGACGCGAAGGAATCCGCTAACGTAGTGAATGTCGCCGAGGCGGAAACGCCGAAAGCGAAACCCCCTCCAGAGGGTGGCAGAGAAGGAAATCGGATCTGCTAAGCTGGAGACAACGAAGGGAAAGCCCGGAGGGGCCGGTGAAACGGTCTCGAAGGAAGCTTCCGTTCCTTGAGAACTCAACAGCGTGCCAAAAGTCAACGCCAGATATGTTGATACCCCGTCCATCTCGGACGAGGTTCCTTTGTAGAAAAACACAGCGAGGACGCTGGGCACGTCGGGATTATTCCTCCCGATGGTGCCGCTCTCGTGAAGACATTCACGGAGAGTTTGATCCTGGCTCAGGACGAACGCT